>JBKPSE010000346.1:0-7081 GCA_046765855.1 Acidobacteriota bacterium
ACGTACAACCGGCCGGTATTCGCGTTCGCGGCGATCCCTTTGACGTTCTGCGGCGCCTGACCGGCCGCGACGGCCTCGGTGGGAATCCGCCGCACGAAGCGGTAGTCGTGATCCATGTCGAAGACGAGCACGCCGACGCCGCCGTGCTCCACGTAATTGCGAATGCCCGGCTCGGCGACATAGAGATAGTGGCGCTCGTTCGCCGGCGAGGCGCCGAGGAAGCAGAGCAGAGACAAGATCGGTAGCAGTTTCAGCATCAGAACCTCGCGACGCGGCCCATTCTAGTTCCAGTCGCCTTTGGCGCTGCTCATGCAAGTCCGCGGGCGTGGCTGCCTTCGTCGGCGTGGCGCTGATTGGATTGGTCGTCATCGAGGTCTTCAACGACCTGTTTCACCCGACCGGCAGCGGCGCGCTGAGCGACCGGCTGGGACGGCGTATCTTCAACCTCTTCCGTCGCCGGCCGGCATTTCTGCCGCTCGCAGGACCGCCGCCCACGGGCATCTCGCTCGCCGATTCCGGATCCGCATCGTCCCGCCATGAATAGCAATCCGCCGCCCCCGCTCCGTCCCGCGTCACGCGTGCCGCCGGAACGCTTCGCCCTTCCCGTCGAGCGCCTCCGCGCCGGCTACTACTCGGACAAGTACTTCGTCCGCACCCGCGACGTGCTCATCGGCTCGGGCCGCGACCCGATAGTGACCATGCAGGTGTTCCAGAAGCAGTCGGCGTGGCTTGGCGGGATCGACGAAGCGATCGCATTCTTGAAGCTTTGCCTGACCGAGGGATACTCGTGGAGCGATCTCGAAGTGCACGCGCTGCGCGACGGCGACCGCATCGAGCCGCGGGAGACCGTGATGCTCATCACCGGACGCTACACCGCGTTCGCGCATCTTGAAACGCTCTATCTCGGCGTCCTCGCGCGGCGGACCCGCGTCGCGACCAACACACGGCTCGTCGTCGAAGCCGCCTGGCCCAAGCCGGTGATGTTCTTTCCCGCGCGCTTCGATCACTGGCTGGTGCAGACCGGCGACGGCTACGCCGCGCATATCGCCGGCGCGATTGGGGTGTCGACCGACGCGCAGGCGTCATGGTGGGGCTCGTACGGCATCGGCACCGTTCCGCACGCCTTGATCGCCGCGTTCGGCGGCGACACGGTTGCGGCGACGCGTGCGTTCGCCGAGCGCATGCCTCCGGACGTGCAGGTGATCTCGCTGGTCGATTTCGACAACGACTGCGTCCGCACCTCTCTCGCGGTCGCGCGCGCGCTTGGCGCGCGGCTCTACGGCGTGCGGCTCGATACATCCGAAGCAATGGTCGACCGCTCGGTGGTGCCGCAGATGGGCGACTTCGATCCACGCGGCGTCAACCCGCGCCTGGTTGGCAACGTCCGCGCCGCGCTCGACGCCGATGGTTTTCGCGACGTACGGATCTCGGTATCGGGCGGATTCGATCCGGAGAAGATCCGCCGCTTCGAGCGCGAAGGCGTTCCCGTCGATTCCTACGGCGTCGGATCGTCGCTCTTTTCAGGCCGGTTCGACTTCACCGCCGACATCGTCATCGTCGACGGCAAGATGGTGGCGAAGTCCGGCAGGACTTACCGTCCCAATCCGCGCCTCGAGCGGGTCGACTGATCTCCACTTGCATCTCGTTGGCGGACGGTGACATCGTCTCGGCCATGGTGATCCGCCGGGCGACGCCGGACGACGCGGACGCGTTGTCGGAGCTTGCGCATCGTGCCAAGGCGCACTGGGGCTACCCGGCGAACTGGATGCGCGAGTGGGACGCACAGCTGACGATCATCCCCGGCTACCTGGAACTGCACGACGTCTGGGTTGCGGAAGAGGACGGCAGAGTGGCGGGGATGTGTGCGCTCGAGGATCGGCGCGATCGCTGGCATCTGGAGCACGTCTGGGTCGAGCCTGCCGCGCACGGACGCGGCATCGGCCGGGCGCTGGTGATGCACGCGCTCGGGGAGGCCCGCCGGCGCCACCATGGAGTCGTGGAGCTCCTGGCGGATCCGTTCGCGACGGGGTTCTACGAACGGCTGGGCGCGCGCCGCGCAGGAGACGTTCCCGCGCCGATGCCGGGCGCACGCGATCGCACGCTGCCCAAGTACGAGTTCGTCCTCGACTGAACTACTTCAGGATTCCCTTCAGCGTCAGGCATGGATAGGGCATGGACCACCAGCCGGCCAACTTTGACGGCGGGATCTGGATCATCTGGACGGGTGTATCCTGCGTCTGCCCGGAGGCGGCAATCAGCGCGGCGGCAAGCGAGCACGAGAGCATCATGCCGAGGAGCTTACTGAAGTGACGGCTCGTCTCCTTCTCACGGCGTTCGTAATCAGCGGGCTGCAGGCGCCGGCGGCGCAAGCGCCCCGGCGCGTGGTGCCGGGAACCGCGGTCGAGGAAAAAACGATCTATCGTCAGCTCCAGCCTGGCGAGAAGCGGCTCGAAGGGCTGCTGCGCCGCATCGATTGTCCCGGCGGCCGGCCAGTCATTTTCAATCTGCAGGTGGACGGCAAACCGGTGCGTTACACCGCGCCGACGCTGACCTCGGTCGATTACATCGCGCACACGCCGACGTTCCGAGGGCCTGTGTCGTGCGGCGGCAAGACGCCGCCGGATCACGTCTATCTGACGTGGAAGAACGTCGCCGGTGTGGATCGGGTGATTGCGATCGAGTTCCTGCCGCCGTTACGCGCGGACAAGCTCAGATAATTCGGGGCTCGGGCGAATCGGGCAGCCGGACGATCGGGCGATCGGGATCGATGCCGTCAGTCGGACGCGCGTTCGGGCGGGGGCGCCGAGGCGTGGAAATCCTGGGAGAAGCGCGAGACGTACGACTGCAGCAGCTCCTGCACGCGGCTGCCTGAGTCCGCGGCGACGATCAGACCTGCGTGATGGCGCTTGCGGATGCGCGTCACGATCTCCGGATCGGTATAGCCGCTCATATCCGGCTCTTCCTGCCGCGCCAGCGACAAGACGATACCGGCCTGGGCGCCGCGCACGGCCGGCGGCTCGTAGCGGCCATGCTCGCCGGCGATTTCGATCTTCGCCCATTCGCGCCACAGGTTCACGCCAGTCGCCGCTTCCACGACATCGACAATGTAAGCGCCGCCCACCCGCGCCGAGGTCTCGAGAAAATTGATCTGTCCGTCGCGCGCGCGGATGAATTCGGTGTGCGAGACGCCCCGCTGCAGTCCGAACGAATCCAGGACGCGAGCGTTCAGCTGCTTCAGCGCCACTGCGGTTTCGTCGTCGTCGGGCAAGGTGCGCGTGACGAAAATGCCGCCTTCGTGCGCGACTGCCATTGGCGGCGTCGCGTAGCGGCTCGCCGAGGCAAAGACGACCTTCCTGCCGAACACCAGCGAGTCGACGTGGTACACGTCCCCCGGGACGAATTGTTCGAGCACGTAGTCGGGGCGGGCGTCGCCGAGCGCCTCGAGCAGGCGCCAGAGTTCGTCGTTCGATCCGATCTTCTTGATGCCGATGGCCGCCGCCTGCGAACGCGGCTTGAGCACCCACGGCGCCGGAACGCGCACCGTCCATTCACTGATCGCGTCGTGATTGACCGGATGCACGAAGTCGGGACACGGGATCTGCGCCGCGCGGGCCCGCGAGCGCATCGCCAGCTTGTCGCGAAACGCCCGCCCAGTGGTCTCTCCCATCCCTGGGACGTGCAGATACTCGCGCAGCATCGCGGCCGTCTCGACGTCGAAGTCGTCGAGCGCGACGATGCGATCGAGGCGTTCGCTGCGGGCGAGGTACGCCGCGCCCTTACGAATATCCTCGGCCGGCATGTCGCGACGGACGTAATAGAACGCGTCGATCGCGTCGCGCGGCCAGTCCGCGTCACGCAGCGTTTCGTCGGTGACGAGCAGCACACGGCATCCCTGCCGCTTGCACTCGGCGAGGAACTCGTCGCCTTTGCGATACGTCGCAATGCAAAGCAAAGTCATAGATCATTCGATGGTTTCCGGCGCCCAGCACACCATGTCCTGCCGTTTCGCAAAGTGCAGGAGCGGCGTGAGCGAAGGCAGGCGGATACCGGCCGCCGCCGCCATCGTATTGCGCGTAATCTCCGCCGTCGCCGATTCGAGCGGCCACGGCGGATGGTGAATGTCGAGCCGGTACGCGACATAGCGGTGGTTGACGGCGTACAGACAATAGCGCTCGGTGAGGAAATACTCGAGCGTGCCGCGGATGGCCGGGCGCTTATCGCCGAGACCGCGATAGATGCCGGCGAATTCAGGAAACGGCTCGGCGGCGCGTCGGCTCTGGTAATGCACGTCCTCGCCGCGCCGGGTCACCGTCATGTCCGCCGTGAAGTAGGGCAGGTTCAGCAGCGTCTTTGCCGCGCCGACGGCGACCGGGTTGCCGGCGTCGAGGCTGAAGAAAAAGACCCCCGGCTTGTCGCCGACCCGCACGTAGGTCCGTACGTTCAACTCCGGAAACGCTGATACCCACGGCAGTGCCGGGACGAAGCGCGGCGCGACGTTGGTCATGTGAAACGGCACGACGCCAACCCACGCCTGGCCGTCGAACAGATCCAGCTCGAACGACGCGGGCACCAGCGGGCGGAGCGCCGCAACATCGACCGGCCAGTGCGCGAACAGCAGATCGTTCCACGTCTGGGTCATGATCCAGGCGCTCGACGGCATCGGCCACGGCCGGTGTGCGGTCTGTTCGAGGATGGCGTGGTTGAAGTCACTCATGTCGGCACGACTCGTGAAGGAACCAATTCTCGTGGAGGAACAATGCTGAGTTTGCTTGCACGAATCGTGCTCGTCGTCCTGCTTGCGGTTACGCTGGCGGGCTGCAGTGCCGTCGCGGGCATCTTCAAAGCCGGGTTCTGGGTCGGCATCGTCATCGCCGTCATCGTCGTCGTCGGGCTCTTCGCGCTCTTTGGCCGGCGCGGCTGACGCCCGCGTACGGTCCACATACAACCCGCCGCATCCGTGCAGGACTCAGGGAGGTTGTGTGTATAATCCGCGGACTTGATCAAGTCCGCGTCGATCCCCCCTGTTTCTGCGCGGCTCTCCAGGACGTAAACAGACATTCACAGCTGGTCGTAACGTGCGGGAAACCCCGCGTGGTTCGGTTGGAGGAGGAGAACCGTATGGGCGGACGCATTCGTCGGGTCGTGATGCTGGTGGCGGCGCTGCTCACGCTCGCCGCGGGAGCCGCGCGCGCGCAGTCACAGGCGGTAAACGGCACCATTGAAGGCACTATCAAGGATGCGTCAGGCGGCCTGCTGCCCGGGGTCACGGTGACGGTCAGAAACGTCGACACCGGCGCCGAGCGCGTCGTCGTCACCGATGCCAACGGTTTGTATCGCGCGCCGCTGCTGCCGCTCGGCACCTACACGATGACCGCGGAGCTGCCGGGATTCAAGAAACACGAGCAGACCGCCATTCCGATTACCGCCGGCGCCAGCGCGGTCATCAACTTTTCGATGGAGGTCGGCGGCGTCTCCGAGGTGATCTCCGTCGTTTCCGACGCCGCGGTCGTCGATCTCGGCAAGATCGACGTCGGCCGCAACCTGAACGATCGCGAGATCCACAACCTTCCGCTCGTGTCGCGCAACCCCTACAACTTCGCGCTGCTGCAGCCGGGCGTGAGCGGCTCCGAGAACGCCGAATTCGGCGTGCCGCGCTTCAGCGCCAACGGCTCGCTGTTGCGCATCAACTACCAGATGGACGGTAACACCAACACGCAGAAGGATCGCGCGGGCCTGCGCCTGATGCCGATGTCGGAAGTGGCGATTGCGGAAGTCAAGGTCACCACGAGCGGCTACGCGCCGGAGTTCGGTCAGACGATGGGGCTGGTCTACAACGCGATTACGCCGTCAGGCACGAACAAGCTTCGCGGCGACGTCAGCTACCGCTTCCGCCGGACGCCGTTCAGCGCCTATCCGTTCTTCACGACGATCACGCCGCGCAATTCCGAGAACAAGCCGAAGGATGTGGTGAACACGATCACCGCGTCTTCCGGCGGTCCGATCGTGCAGAACAGGATCCACTATTACGCCGGGTTCGAGCGCACCTACCGCGACATGACCAACACGTTCAACCTCGATCCGGCCCTGGTGGCGCAGGTCGGCCAGCCGCCGCAGCCGAACACCGTTCCGGCGTACCAGAGCGTGCGCTTCTTCCTCGGCAAGATCGACGCGCAGCTCGCGCAGGCCCACCGCCTGACAACGCGCGTGAACTGGTTCGAGAACAACAATCCGTTCAACGGCGGCGCGGGGAATATCACCACCATCGAGCGCGGCTTCGACTACAAGGACGCGATGAGCTCGACGGCCGTCCAGCTCGTCTCGAACTGGGGGGCGAACCGGTTGAACGAACTGCGCACGCAGTACGCGCAGCGGCACTTCCACCGCAAGACGCACGACGGTCCGGAGGGCATCTCCGTGACCATCAGCAATGCCATTTCGTTCGGTCATCCGACGTCGGACGGCGAAGATTTCGTGCAGGGCATCACGCAGGTGCTCGACAACTTCACCGTCATTCGGGGCCGTCACAGTTTCAAGCAGGGTTTCGACTTCCAGTACGTTCACGATACGCGCGCCGTGCCGCTGACCGCCATCTACACCTTTCCGACGGTGCAGTCGTACCTCGACGCGAAGTCGGGCGTGAACCCGCGCGGCTACTCGACGTTCGCGCAGGTGATCGGCGATCCGAACTTCGAGATGAACAGCAAGCTGTTCAGCGCGTTCTGGCAGGACGACTGGCGCTTGACCTCGGATCTCAAGCTGCTCTACGGATTCCGTTACGACGCCTACTTCTACCCGGATGCGAATCCCGACGCGCCGTTCTCGTATTCGCGGACGTACAAAGACGACACCAACAACTTCGGTCCGCGTCTGGGCGTCGCCTGGACGCTGGGCGAGAAGAACGACCAGGTGATACGCGCGAGCACGGGCGTGATGTACGACCAGCCGCTGCTCGCGGTCTACGAGAACGCGATTCAGCAGAACGGCCTGCCGTCACGGACGACGTATTCGGTGAACGCGGCCGGGATCGGCGCCCCGGCGTTTCCGAACACGCTGGCGAACCTGCCGGCGGGAGCCCCGACGC
>JBKPSE010000347.1:0-4336 GCA_046765855.1 Acidobacteriota bacterium
GCCGGCATCGAGGCGGTGCGCGAGACGGTCGAGGGTTCCGCGCGCCTCGGCATCCGGGTTCTGACCCTTTACGCATTCTCGGTCGAGAACTGGAAGCGGCCGGCGGCGGAGGTCTCGACGCTGATGCTGCTGCTGAAGCGCTACCTGCGCTCCGAGCTGAATACCCTGCTGCGCAACAACATCCGCTTCAAGGTCGTCGGACGGGTCGAGGATCTGGCGACCGACGTACAGCGCGAGCTGCGCGACGCGGAGGAGCGCACCGCGTCGAACGGTGGCATGCTCTTCAACATCGCGCTGAACTACGGCGGCCGGGCCGAAATCGTCGAAGCAGCGCGGCGCATCGCCGCCGAGGGCGTCCCTGCCGATGCCATCGACGAAGCCAGGTTCTCGTCGTATCTCTACACCGCGGGTCAACCCGACCCCGACCTGCTGATTCGCACGAGCGGCGAAATGCGGGTCAGCAACTTCCTGCTCTGGCAGATCGCCTATGCGGAGATCTGGGTGACCGACACGCTGTGGCCCGACTTCCGGCAGAAGCACCTGCTCGAAGCGGTCGTCGCGTATCAGAAGCGCGATCGCCGCTACGGCGGCATCAAGCAGCCGGCGGTCGCAGGTCGGTGAGGGGGGCAGTTGGAGGCCGGCGGTTCGCAGTTGCCAGTTTGCAGGCCTTGGCACTTCGCCGTTGCCAGTTCGCAGTTACAGTTCCCACTACGCAGTTAGCAGTTGCCGGTTACCACTCAGTGACCCGTCGCAAGTGGCGAGTTGGTCGTTGAGGATGCGGAGTAGCGCACGGTGACACGGGTTCTCTCCGCGCTGGTGCTGCTGCCGGTTGTCATCGGGACGATTCTGTTTCTTCCGCCGGAAGCGACCTTAGTGTTCGCGATCGTCGCCGCGGTGCTGGCGTTCTCCGAATACTGCCGCATCGGCCGCGCGCTCGGTCTGTCGATTCCGGTGGGCATCGGTGCCGCCGCCGTGGTGCTCGCCGCCTATGCGATGTGGCTTGACGGGCAGCCGACTGACGTCATCGCCAACGGCCTGCCGATTGTTCAATCCAATTGGGTGTTCCTCGTCCTGATGGCCGCGATGATCGTGGCGGGCGCCGCCTCGATTGGCCGCGGTACTTTCACCGCGTCGAGCCTGGCGGATGCATCGGCGACGCTGATGGCGCCGATCTACATCGGCATGCCGCTCGGCGCACTTGCCGCGATGCGCGGCGTCGTCGGCAATTACGCCGTGCGGACGGATTTCGCGGGCCCCTTCGGCGACGGCCGCCTCGTCGTGCTGCTCCTGCTCGCGGTGATCGTCATCAGCGATTCCGCGCAGTACTACACCGGCCGCGCCCTGGGCCGGCGTCCTCTTGCCCCGACGATCAGCCCGAAGAAGACAATCGAGGGGGCGATCGGCGGCGTCGTGTTCGGCATGTTGGCGATGATTGTCGGCGGCCGCTACGTGTTCGCCACGCCGACGTGGCTGCTGGCGCTGATCGGCGCCGCGATTTCGCTGCTCGGCATTGTCGGCGATCTCTTCGAATCGCTGCTCAAGCGGAGCGCGGGCCTGAAGGACTCGTCCACTTTGATCCCCGGCCACGGCGGCGTGCTCGATCGGATCGACAGCTGGCTTTTTGCTGCCCCCGTCTACTACATCTTCGTCAGGTTCATCGCGTGACGGTCAACTTCGAGCTGCCAACTGCCAACTGACATGAAGGGCATCGCGATCCTCGGCTCGACGGGATCGATCGGCCAGAGCGCGCTGGCCGTCGTCGATGCGCATCCGCGCAAGTTGCGAATCGTCGGGCTTGCCGCCGGCGGCAACGCGGCCCGGCTCGCCGAGCAGGTCGAACGGTATCGCCCCTCGCGCGCCGCGCTGGCGACTGAAGTCGGCCCGCAAGGCCTGATCGACGTCGCGACGCATCCAGACGCGGAGGTCGTGCTCTTCGCGTCCTCGGGAACGGCGGCGCTCGACGCAGTGCTGGCCGCGATCGAAGCCGGCAAGACAATCGCGCTGGCCAATAAAGAGATCCTGGTGATGGCGGGATCGGTGGTGATGGCCGCGGCCAAGGCTCGCGGCGTGGCCGTGCTGCCAGTCGACAGCGAGCACAACGCGATTCACCAATGTCTCCACGCGCGACCGCCGAGCGACGTGCGCCGTCTGATTCTGACCGCATCGGGTGGTCCGTTCCGCGGACACACCGCGCGCGAGCTCGACGCCGTGTCGGCCGCGGATGCGCTCAATCACCCGACATGGCGCATGGGACAGAAGATCACGATCGATTCCGCCACGCTGATGAACAAAGGACTCGAAGTGATCGAAGCGCGATGGCTGTTCGACGTGACGGCGGATCGCATCGGCATCCTCGTGCACCCGCAGTCGATCGTGCATTCGATGGTCGAGTTCGTCGACGGATCGGTGATCGCGCAACTTGGCGTCACCGATATGCGTCTACCGATTCAGTATGCGTTCTCGTACCCTGAGCGCTGGTCCGCGCCGCTGCCGCCGCTCGACCTCGCCCGCGCCGGCCGCCTCGACTTCGAGGAGCCGGATCTCGAGCGCTTTCCCTGCCTCGCGCTCGCCTTTCGTGCGCTGCGCGGCGCCGAAGGACTCTCGATCGTGCTGAACGCGGCGAACGAAATCGCGGTCGCGGCGTTCCTCGAGGACCGTCTCCCATTCAGGGGCATCGCCTCGATCATCCAACGGACGATGGATGCGTATGAAGAGACCGGCAGCGGGCACATCGCCGGGCTCGTGGACGTCCGAGCGATCGACGGCTGGGCTCGCGCGTTCGCCGCCCGGCTGACGACTGAGGTACAATCGACCTCTTAACCTCCAGGTGCGATTTTGACCATTCTGGCGTTCCTTTTCGTCCTCGGCGTTCTCATCTTCGTCCACGAGCTGGGGCATTTCCTCATGGCCCGGCGCATCGGCGTGAAGGTGCTGACGTTCTCGCTCGGCTTCGGGCCGAAGTTGATCAACGTCAAACGCGGCGACACCGAGTACTGCATCAGCGCCATTCCGCTCGGCGGCTACGTGAAGATGGCCGGTGAGAATCCCGAAGACTCACGCACCGGAGCTCCTGACGAGTTTCTGTCCAAAGGAAAGTGGCAGCGCTTCCAGGTCCTGGTGATGGGGCCGATCATGAACCTCCTCCTCGCGCTGGTGGTCATGGCGGTCGTCTTCTATCAGGGCGCGCAGGTGCCGAAGTTCGAGCGCGAGCCGGTGGTGATCGGAGGCTTCGCGCAGAATTCGGTCGCGCAGGCCGCCGGCCTGCGGCCGGGAGACCACATCATCAGCGTCGACGGCAAGACCGTCGAGACGTGGGATCAGTTCTCGCTCGCGATTGCGATGAAGGCGAAGCGCCAGATCGCGGTCGGCTACATTCGCGACGGCCGCGCCGGCGAAGTTTTCATGGTGCCGGTCTCGCAAGACAAGTACGACACGGGCACAGTCGGGGTCCAGCCGCAGATTCACCCCGAGGTCGACGAAGTGAGCCCCGGGCAGCCGGCCGCGGAGGCAGGCCTGCGCAAAGGGGACGTCATCCTTGCCGTCAATAACGAGCAGAACATCTCCTACGACAAACTGATCGACACCATCCGGGGCGCATCCGGCAAGATGCTGACGTTCCGCATCAAGCGCGACGGCGTGGTGCAGACGGTCAACGTCTCGCCGCGCGACGTGAACGGCACGGTGATGATTGGCGCGCAGATTCGCGCCTGGGAAACGATCACGGTCAATCCCGGACCGATCGAAGCGATCAAGTTGAGCGCGGCCAAGAATTGGGAATGGTCGCGGATGATCGTGCAGACGCTCGTCGGGTTGTTCACCCGCGAAACCTCGGTCAAGCAGTTGATGGGACCGGTCGCGATCGCGGACCTCTCCGGTGTCGCGGCGCAGGCGGGCTGGATTTCGCTCTTCAGCCTGATGGCGATGATCAGCCTGAATCTGGGCCTGCTCAACTTGATGCCGATCCCCGTGCTCGACGGCGGACACATCTTCATCCTCGCGCTCGAGGGGCTCGCCCGCCGCGACTTCAGCATGAAGGTGAAGGAGAAGATGCTGCTCGCCGGCTTCGTGCTCCTCTTGATGCTGATGGTCACCGTCATCTACAACGACTTGATGCGGATTCAATGGATCGAAAAGCTGGTGCCCTGGCGCTAGTCGCCCTTCTCGCGCTGCTTCTGCTCATTCCCGCCGCCGCCATCCGCGGGCAAGAACCCGCGGCGAGCTCCGCCGCTGGATCGGATCCTCTCGGCACAGGCACGTTCTCAATCCTCGGGTATGACCCCTCGACCGGCGAGCTCGGCGCCGCGGTGCAATCGCGCGTGTTCTCCGTCGGCAACGG
>JBKPSE010000348.1:0-4156 GCA_046765855.1 Acidobacteriota bacterium
TGCGGGCGCCGGCGGCGTCACCGATCTTCACGCGGCTGCGCGCGAGCCAGATCGTGGCGGCGGTGGCGACTGGTGTCGGCTCCGCGACCATGCGGTTCTCGATCGCACGCGTCAGGGCATCGGCCGCCGCACGGTAATCGCCGGCGTTGTAGAACGCCGTCCCGCGCAGCAGTGAAACGCCGGGTCGGGCGCGCGCATATGCGCCCTCGGGGCCGCTGAGCCGCGCGGCCGCGCCGGCTGATGAACAAATGGGCCGGCTTGATGTCACGATGCACCGACGTCCGATGTCGGAACTCGGAGGTCGGACGTCCCGAAGTCCGGCCGGCGACGTCTATCGCTTCGTCACCGGCGCGGCGAACGGCAGCGTATCGGGCGTCACGCGCACCGCGGTCGTCAGCTTCAACGGATACTTTCCGCTCGACGGGTAGGTCAGCTCGACGAAGTAGGCGGTCCAGCCCTTCGCCGGTTTGGCCACGCGGGCGATCCACGTGTTGGGGCCTGACGGCTTCAGAACTGTCGGCTGGTAGGCGGAACCGATGGTGTCGTGGCGGAAGTTGCGCGCATCAGGGTTCGTCGCCTGCCACAGCGTCACCGTCTCCGGCCGATCCTTGGCCACGACCTTGATCGATCCGTCCTTCTCGAACGTCCACGAGAACTCGGGCCGCGGTTTGTTGTTGACGATTGCTGCGTAGAACGCTTCGACGGTCTCGATCGCATCCGACTTGTCGAGCGAGTGGCTCGTGTTCGGAACGTAGCGGAGGTGCTTCTCCCCTTTCAGCTGGTCGAAATAGAACTGCGATGAGTCGGGCAGGAAGAACTGATCGCCGGACGCATTGACCAGCATCTTCGGCATGGTCAACCGATCGCGGTACTCGTACGGCTCCTCGATTTTCATCAGCGCGTGGAACTGGGGCGTGCCGATCCAGTTCATGATGCCCTGCTCCTCGTAATCCTTGACCGCATCCGACCAGGCGCCGTAGGCGCGATAGTGATGGATGAACGACGGCTCGACGTTCAACAGATCGATCACGGCGGGTGCGATCGCGATGACGCGCGTATCCACGGCGGCGGTGGCCCACGTCGTCCAACCGCGCTTCGACGCGCCCGAGACAACGAACCGTGCGATGTTGTGGGCGCCGCCCTCCGCGGACGCAGCGAAGGCCGTGACCGCGTCCATCGCGCGCACCGCGCTCTTGGTCATCGGCAGGCGCGCGAGCCAGCGCTCCTCTCCGGTGCGCAGGAAGTGGCTCCAGGTGTAGGCGATGAAGTCGTCTTCCGTGCGCGGCTTGCGCGCCGGATCGTCTTTGAAGATGACGGGCTGATTGGGCACCATCCGAAGCTCGGCGACGACGGTGCCGGTCTCCCTGGCGGTTTCGACCAGCCACGGTGACGGCGCGTTCGGCGCGTTGCGATCGTTGCGCCCGCCGCTGATGAAGAGAAAGCCGATGTCGCTCGCCACCTTGTCGGGAGTGACGACGAACAGCCAGTGCTTCCAGATTGGCTGCTCGACTTCAGCCTCGGACAGCCAGCGCTGCGAGGTGAGATCGATCAGCGTCGCGCTGGCGCCGTCGGCGCGGATCGTCTTCACCGCTTTCCACGCGAAGCTGTCGTCCTGCGCCGCGACGTAGCTGTCGAGCGCCGTCTGCGGCGCGCGTGATCTGGCAGAGGCCGGCTGTTGCCCGAGTCCGGCCGATGCGGTGGCGCAGACGAGCGCGGCGGCGACGAGAAGGATCGGCGTGCGGTGCATGGCGTTGGATTGTATCCGCACTGCGATGTTGCCTGAAGGCGCCCCGCTCGCGACAGCCTGAGCGCTCACGCCGTATGATCCTCCGATGGCGGTCTCATCCAGCTTCGTCGATTTCGTCGTCGAGCAGCTCGAGGGCTGCGGTCCGATTGTCACGAAAAGAATGTTCGGCGGAGTCGGCATTTACGCCGACGACGTGTTCTTCGCGTTGATCGACGACAACGTCCTGTACCTCAAGGTCGACGACACGACCCGTCCCGATTTCGAGCGTGCCGGCTGCGAGCCCTTTCGGCCCTATGGCGATGCGCGCGAGACGATGCAGTACTACGCGGTGCCGGTCTCGGTGCTCGAGGACGCAACGGCGCTCTGCGCCTGGAGCAGAAAGGCAATTGGCGTGGCAATCGCCGCGAAATCGCGCAAACCGGGCGGCAGGAGCCGTCCGGGCAAGCGCCGCTGAGCGCGATCGGCCGGCGCTATAATCGCGGCGGGGTCAATGCAGCCGCAGCACATCGGCCCTTATGAGGTGCTGGCGCCGCTCGGCGCCGGCGGCATGGGGGACGTCTTTCTCGCGCACGACACGCGCCTGCACCGCAAGGTCGCGATCAAGCGCGTGCGCGCCAGTGCCAATCCGGACTCGCAGCGCCAGATCCTGCGCGAGGCGCGAACCGTCGCGCATCTCAATCATCCCAACATTGCAACGGTGTTCGACGTCGTCGAGCACGACTCCGTGACCCACATCGTCATGGAGTACGTCGAAGGGGAAACGCTCGCCAAGCGGCTGCGATCCGGTCCGTTGACGCCGCCGGAAGCGCTCGGCTACGTGCGTCAGATCACCGACGCGCTTGCCTACGCGCACAGCCAGGGAATCACACACTGCGACGTCAAGCCGTCGAACGTGATCATCAGACCGGACGGGCGCGCGCAGGTCCTGGACTTCGGCATCGCGCGCTTCGAGGACACGCTCCGGCTCGGCGCAGAGAAGACCACCGCGCCGGTCGTGGTGCGCGGAACGCCCGCCTATATGGCGCCGGAACTGCGGCTCGGAGCGCAGCCGAGCACGCGCAGCGACGTGTACTCGGTGGGCGTGCTGCTCTTCGAGCTGCTGACGAAGCGGCGTCCCTATGAGGGGATCGATCCGGCGAAGCTGCTCAATACCGGCACGGAGCCGCCCTCGCTGAGCGACATGGTGCCGACGATTACGGCCGCTCTCAGCAACCTCGTCTCGCGTGCGATTGCGCCGGATCCGCAGCGGCGCATTGCTTCGATCGAGGAGCTGAAGGCGGGCCTCGACGAGGTGACGACGGTTACGGCCGCGGTGCCAGTCCGCCGGCTTTCGTTCGCATGGCGGTGGGCGACGCCAGCCATCGCGCTGGTCGCCGCCTCGGTCGCGCTTCTGTCCGGAGTCGTCAACCTTCCCGGCGGCAAGCGTCCGCCGCATACGCCTGCGGTAATGGGCGTGCTGGTCTTCAATACGACGGACGACGAGAAGAACGACTATCTCGGCGCAGGGCTGACCGATTCGCTGGTCGCCAGTCTCTCGGCAGCTCCGGGCCTTACCATCGTGCCGCGCACCAGCGTCGTCGCGTATCTCTCGAAGCCGGGAGAGGTCTCCAAGGCCGTCCGCGATCTCGGGCTGACGCACGTGATCACCGGAGGCGTGCAGCGCTCGGGCGAGCAGCTCCGCTTCACCATGAATCTGTTGAACGCGGACCAGTCGATGTTGTGGACCGGTTCGTTCGACGGCACCGTGGAGGACTTCTTTCATCTCGAGCAGCGCGCCGCGGACGCGGCGCTGAAGGCTCTGCGCACGCAGGGGTTCGTGACCGCGAGCGTGATCGCGCAGGCGCGCGCGCGGCCGCCAACCTCGAACCCCGAGGCCTTCGAGGCATTTTCGCAGGGGCGGGTGCTGCTCGATCGCGCCGATGTGCCGGGCAATCTCGATCGCGCGCTGGCGCTGTTCGAGCGCGCGGTGACGCTCGATCCGCGATTCGTGAGGGCGCACGCGGCGATCGGGGAAACCGCCTGGATCAAGTACCGCACGACCAAGGATCGAACCTGGATCGAACGGGCTCGGGCGGCGACGATGGAGGCGCTGCAACTTGCGCCCGAGGATCCGTCGGTGCGATATGCGTTTGCGGTAATCGAGTACGGCACCGGGCAGCCGGACAAGGCAATCGCGACACTCGAACAGGTACTGCAGGCGCAGCCGGCCAGCGACGAAGCGCACCGGCTGCTGGGGCGGATCTACTCCGAGCGCGGCGACTACAAGCGCGCCATTCAGGAAATGCGCGAGGCGCTGCGGATCCGTCCAGAGTATCCGACAAACGTGCGCGCGCTCGGACTCGCGTACTTCGAAGCAGGCGATCTGAACGCCGCGATCGCGATGTTCACACGGCTGACCGAGTTACAGCC
>JBKPSE010000349.1:0-9025 GCA_046765855.1 Acidobacteriota bacterium
CCATAGGCGCAGCGCTGTTCCGGATTGATCAGTTTCTTCCAAGCCTCGCATTGCTCATCATCCGAAAGCTTGGTCAAGCGGGCGAACAGGCCCACGCCACGTCCGACGAGTTCCTTGACCTTCTGCCCGGGCACCCAGTACGGCGGCAGGCGTCGATCAGAATCACAAATAAAATAGCCTTCGACCGACCACCACGGTCAATCGAAGGCCAATTCTATTGGTTAATTTTTGGTCGGGGCGAGTGGATTCGAACCACCGACCCCTCGGTCCCGAACCGAGTGCTCTACCAGGCTGAGCCACGCCCCGACAAAAGCGTGAATCTCAATCCTAACACAGGTCAGCTGTCGGAGCCGGAAAGCCACCCTTAGAATATCGGCGTGAACGACACGCGCGCCACGCTCGTCCGCATCTGGATCAAACGCGGCAAGCGCGGTCCCATGGATTCGGTCGAACGCGCCGCGCTCGACGCCGGCCGCGGCATCAGCGGAAACGCCAATCGCGGCGGACGCCGCCAGGTCACCATCATCTCTGAAGAGCGCTGGAGCGAGCTGATGGCGCGGCTCGACGCCGATCTCGATCCGAGCACGCGCCGCGCCAACCTGATGATCAGCGGGATCGACCTGCAGAATTCACGCGGCCGCATCCTGCGCATTGGCGTGGCCCGCCTGCGCATCAACGGCGAAACGCGTCCCTGCGAGCGCATGGAAGAAGCACACGCCGGTCTGCAGGCGGCAATGCGCGAACGTTGGGGCGGCGGCGCGTTCGCCGAAGTCCTCACGACGGGAGCCATACACGTCGGCGATCCCATCGAGTGGGACGATTAGCAACTGCGAACTGCGAACTGCGAACTGCCAACTGCTAACTGCTAACTCTTCCCAACGCCAGCGCCTCGAGCCTGGCCAGCGCGTTCTGATCCGTCATGTCCGGCTGCAGCGGCGTGACCGAGATGTAGCCGTCCTTGACCGCCTGGAAGTCCGACCGATCGTGCGGCTCCCAGTCGTTCTCCCCTTCCTCGATCCAGTAGTACGGCTTGCCGCGCGGATCGACGCGCTCGTCGACGATCGTCACGTGATTGCGACGGCCCTGCACGGTCAGCTTGATGCCCTTGGGCGTACCGCTGGGCACGTTGATGCTGAGAAAGCTCTGCGGCGCCAGCCCCTCGCGCAGGACCAGCGCGCCGATCGCCGCGGCCGCGGCCGCCGCGTGCGAAAAATCGTAGGCCTCGCGCGTTCGCTCCTGCGAAATGGCAATCGCCGGGACGCCGAGCAGCGCCGCTTCGAGCGCGCCGGACACGGTGCCCGAATAGGTCACGTCGTCGCCCAGGTTGTAACCCTTGTTGATGCCGGAGACGACGAGATCGGGCGGGGCTTCGTACAGTTTGGTGAACGCGATGTTGACGCAGTCGGTCGGCGTGCCATCGACTTCGTAGACGCCGGCGCGCAGCTTCTCCATGCGCAACGGCCGCCGCAGCGTCAGCGCGTGGCCGATCGCGCTCGCCTCGACGTGCGGCGCGACGACCAGCACCTCGCCGAGCGCGTTGAGCGCGTCGGCGAGCGCATGAATCCCGTCCGAGTGCACGCCATCGTCATTGGTTACGAGAATTCGTGGCATCTGAAAACGCCAAGTATAACAGCAGGCTTGCGGCGAGCGCGAGAACGGCGCCGGTGAGAAACGCGGCGTGCGGCGACACCCTCGTCCAGATCGCGCCGAAGATCAGGCTGGCGGCGAGCCCGCCGAAACCAAGCGCGCCGTTGTAGATTCCGAACGCGAGTCCGCGCGCCGCGGCTGGCGCCATGTCCGCAACCCATGCCTTCTCCACGCCCTCGGTCAGGCCGAAGTAGAGGCCGTAGGCAAGAAAGACGGCAATCACGATCGGCAGCGACGAGCTCCACGCGAACGCGCCGTAGATCACCGCGTACCAGACATACCCGGCGATGATCATCGCGCGCCGTCCGAGCCGATCGGACAAGGCGCCGCCGATCACCGACGACGACATCTTGACGACGTGAAGCGCCGACCAGAGAAGTGGAATCCAAACCGGCCTGACGCCCAGATCGGTCAGGCGCAGCAGGACGAAAGCGTCGCTGGCGTTGCCGAGGGCGAAAAGGAATATCACCGCCATCGCGAGGTAGAAGCGGCGTGGAAGCGGTGGACGACGATCGACGTCCGATGCCCGATGCGCCGCGCCCGGCGTCTGAGGTGCGACGTCCGAAGTCACCGGCGCGTGCTGCGGACTCGGTAATCGCAGAATCAGCAACACGACGACGATTCCGGGTACGAGCGTCCACATGAACAGAGAGCGGTACGCCTCGGGATAGAAATAGAGATAGACCGTGGCGATGATTGGTCCGGCGACGGCGCCCGCGTGGTCCATGCCGCGGTGAAAGCCGTAGACGCGGCCTCGCGTCGCGTCGGGGGCGAAGCTCGCGAGCATCGCGTCGCGCGGCGAGGAGCGAATTCCCTTTCCGAGCCGGTCGGTAAAGCGCAGCGCCAACACCTGCGGCCAGGCGGTGACGAAGGCGATCAGCGGCCGCACTGCCGATGACAAGGCGTATCCGCCGAGGACCAGCTTTTTCGGCTGGCCGAAGCGATCCGTCAGCCATCCGGAGAGAATTTTCAATACGCTGTTGGCCCCTTCGGCGATCCCCTCGATCACGCCGAGCGACATCGCGCTGGCGCCGAGCACGCGCGTCAGGAACAGCGGCAGCAGCGGATACACCATCTCGCTGGCCGTGTCGGTGAAGAAGCTCACCCAGCCAAGCAGCCAGACCGGACGCGAGAGGCCGAAGCGATCGAGCGGGTTGCCGGACGGATCCGTCCCGTAGCGCATCGGAACAGCGTAAGACATAATCGGCGGCGGATGTCCGCGCCGTTCGATGCCGTGCTGCTCGTCGCGTTCGGTGGTCCTCAGGGCCCGGCCGACGTGCGTCCGTTCCTCGACAACGTGCTGCACGGACGCCGCGTCAGTCCGGAGCGCGTCGAGGAAGTGGCGCATCATTACGATCTCTTCGGCGGCGTGTCGCCGCTCACCGAGCTGACCATGCGGCAGGCGCAAGCGCTCGAGGCGACGCTGGCGGCGCGCGGTCACACGTTGCCGGTCCACGTCGGCATGCGCAACTGGCATCCTTACCTCGCCGACACGCTGAGCGAGATGTCGCGCCGCGGAGTGCGGCGGGCCATCGGCGTGCTCGCCGCGGCGCAGCGCAGCTACTCGGGGTGCCTGCAGTACAAGGAAAACGTCCGCGATGCGCTCGCCGCCGCCAGCGCGCGCGGCGCGCATCCGATCGACGTCGTCTATGTCGGCGACTGGCATGAACATCCAGGCTTCATCGACGCGAACGTCGATCACGTGCAGCGGGCCTTTGCACAGCTGCCCGAGGCGCTGCGCGAGCGCGCCCGGCTGGTGTTCACCGCGCACAGCATTCCGATTGCCATGGCCAGGCAGTACCCCTACGAGGCGCAGCTGCAGGCGTCCGCGTCGCGGATTGCCGCAGCGGCCGGACGTGCCGATTGGGCGCTGGTGTATCAGAGCCGCAGCGGCCGGCCCGGCGATCCCTGGCTGGAGCCTGACGTCTGCGACTACCTGCAGGCGGAGCGTGAGAAGGGGCTGGACGCGGCGGTGCTCTGCCCCGTCGGCTTCCTCTGCGATCACGTCGAAGTGTTGTACGACCTGGATGTGGAAGCCGCGGACACCTGCCGGAAATCCGGCATCGCCATGGCTCGCGCCGAGGCCGTGAACGTCCACCCGCGATTTATCGATGCACTTGCCGATGCCGTGGCGGAAACCTGGCAGCGCTACGCCGGCGGCAGGCCGCTGCCGGTCAAATTGGCCTGAAACGCGCCAGCTTCGCCTGACGCAAAGGCGACATCTGCTGCTGCCGCCGTGCGGCCGAAGATCAATAATGAGCGGCATGCGCCGACACCCGCTCCTCTTCGCGCTGCTCCTGCTGCTCGCGGCTGCTCCGTCATTCGCCGAGCCGCAGACCCAGATCACTCCCGGCGAGATGCCCTTCATGCTGCCGCCCGGCCGGACGGCGAAGACGGGGACCGGACGTCTGCGCGGCCGCGTGGTTGCCGCGGATACTGGGACCGTGGTGCGGCGCGCGCAGGTACGCATCAGCGGTCCGGACATCGGATCCAAGACCGCGTTCACGGATGCGCAGGGACGCTACGAATTCAAGGATCTGCCGGCCGGCCGCTTCACGATCAATGTGTCGAAGTCCGGGTTCGTGTCGATGCAGTACGGGCAGAACCGCCCCTTCGAGCCAGGACGGCCGATCGATCTTGCCGAGGCGCAGCTCGTGGAGAAGATCGACCTCGCGCTGCCGCGCGGCAGCGCGATCGCCGGCCGCGTCCTCGACGAATTCGGCGACGCGGTGGCCGACGCGAACGTCAGCGCGATGCGGATGCAGTATGCCGGCGGCAAGCGCCGCCTCGCAGCCATGGGCCGGAATTCGATGACCAACGACCTCGGTCAGTTCCGTCTCTTCGGACTTCCCCCTGGCGAGTATTACGTCAGCGTCAGCGTACGGAGCTTCGACACCATGGTGATGGACATGCTGGGCGGCAGCAGCGCCGGCGGCCCGACCGGCTCGAACAACAACTCCGGCTATGCGGCGACCTTTTATCCGGGCACGCCAAGTCCCGCCGAAGCGCAGCGTCTGTCGCTCGCCGTCGGACAGGAGCTGGCCAACATCGAAATCCAGATGTCGCCGGTGCGGCTCGCGAGAATCACCGGCAGCGCCACGACCTCCGACGGCAAGCCGATGGCCGGCGCGCTGGTGATGCTCATTCCCGCGGCGAGGGACGCGACGGCGATGATGCCGGGCGGCACCTCGCGCACGGACAAGGATGGCAACTTCACCGTCAACGGCGTCGCCCCCGGCGAATACTCGCTGCAGGTGCAGTCGCTCGCGGCTATCATGAGCGCCGCCAGCCAGGCGATGTCGATGATGGGCGGCGGCGAGGGGGCCACCGCCGCTCCTCCGCCGCAGGCGATGGAACGCGAGTTCGCCGTCGCCAGTGTCAGCGTGACCGGTGAGGACATCACCGGGCTCGCCATCACCGGCACGCGCGGCGCCAAGGCGCGCGGCCGGATGGTGTTCGAAGGAGGCCAGAAGCCGGAAGGCCTGACGTCGCTCCGGCTGGTCGCAGCGCCCACCGATCCCGACAACATGCAGGCCGCGGCAACGGCCTTCGGCATGTCGGCAATAAAGGATCCGGGCACGTTCGAGATCGACGGCCTCGTCGGCGGACGCGTCTTCCGCCTGGCCAACCCGCCGAAAGGCTGGTTCCTCAAGCGCATCACGCACGACGGTGATGACATCACCGACCGCGGCTTCGACTTCAAGCCCGGCGAAGACGTGGACGGCTTCGAGATCGTGATGACCACGCGCTCGCAGACACTCAGCGGCAGCGTGACCAACGACAAGGGGGAGCCGGTCAAGGAATATACCGTCGTCGTGTTCCCGCAGAACCAGGCGAGGTGGACGGCGCTCGACTCGCGATGGATGGCTGCCGCGCGTCCGGATCAACAGGGGCAGTTCAAAATGACACAGCTTCCGCCGGGCGACTATTACGCCGTCGCCGTCGAATACGTGGCGCAGGGCGAGTGGATGGATCCGGAGTGGCTGGCGCGATCGCTTGGCAAAGCAAGCAAGTTCACGCTGGACGAAGGGGCGACCCGGACCCTGGACTTGAAGCTCTCGGGATCGTAGCCGTTTGTTAAAAAGGTAAAAACTCCCGCGGATCAACCACTTCGCTGGCGTTCTCGTCCAAAATGTCGCCATGCTTCGAAGATCCGCTTTGTCAGTCGTGTGTCTCACCCTTTGCGCGGGGCCCGCGGCCTTCGCGCAGGAAACGATCCGCCAGAGCATCCAGGTCGTCGGCCCCGGCGAGGGCGGTCCGCTGCAGATGCTGCCGCCGGGACGCCAGGCGAAGACCGGCACCGCGCGTCTGCGCGGCCGCGTCGTCGCGAGCGACAGCGGATCGCCGCTGCGCCGCGCGCAGGTACGCATCAGCAGCCCCGACATCGGCACCAAGACGGCGCTGACCGATCAGCAAGGGCGTTACGAGTTTCGCGACCTCCCCGGCAGCCGTTTCAACGTCAGCGTCAGCAAGTCCGGCTTCGTCACGATGTCCTACGGGCAGAATCGTCCGTTCGAGCCCGGACGCCCGATCGAGCTCGCCGACGGCCAGCAGATGGAGCGCGCCGACGTATCGCTGCCGCGCGGCAGCGTGCTCGCGGGGCGCGTTGTCGACGAGTTCGGCGAAGCGGTCGCCGAGGCGGAAGTCGTCGCGATGCGGATGCAGTTCCAGAACGGCAAGCGCCGCCTCGTTCCGTCGGGCCGCAACGCGCAGACCAACGATCTCGGCCAGTTCCGCATCTACGGACTGCCGCCCGGCGAGTACTACGTGAGCGCGTCGCTACGCAACAGCAGCGCGATCATGATCGACATGCTCGCGAGCAGCGCGGGCGGTCCGACCGGATCGAATCAGAGCTCCGGGTATGCTTCGACCTACTATCCAGGCACGCCGAATCCCGGCGACGCGCAGCGTGTCGCCGTCGCGGTCGGCCAGGAGCTGGGCAGCGTCGACATCCAGCTGCAGCCCGTGCGGCTCGCGAAGATTAGCGGCACCGCGATCGGCGCCGACGGCAAACCGATGTCCGGCGCGATGGTGATGCTGATGCCGGCGATGAGGGACGCGATGCTGTTCGCGCCAGGCGGCACGACGCGCACCAACGCCGAAGGGCAATTCACGCTCAACGGCGTCACGCCGGGCGAGTATTCGCTGCAGGTGCAGTCGAGCGGCGGCGCGTTCGTCACCACCGCGGGCGGCAACGCGATGACGTTCGCGTTTTCCGTCAACGACCGACCCGGCGGCGCGCAGCCTGCGCCGCAGCAGGAGCGCGAGTTCGCGATGGCCAGCGTCAACGTCGCCGGCGAAGACATTCTCGGCATGGTCATTGTCGGCACCCGAGGCGCCAGGGCGATCGGCACCCTGTCGTTCGACGGCGGCATGAAGCCGGAGGGGATCGCCAGCGCGCGCGTGACGGCGCCGCCCGCCGACGTTGACAGCAACCCGATGCCGTCGTTCGGCGCGGGCACCGTGAAAGACAACGGCGCGTTCGAGCTGGAAGGCCTGATCGGCACGCGCGTGTTCCGCGTCGCCAACCTGCCCAAGGGTTGGTTCCTCAAGCGAGTCACGTTGAACGGCGAAGACGTGACCGACAAGGGCGTGGACTTCAAGCCCGGCGAAGACGTGAACGGCGTCGAGATCGAGCTGACGAACCGCGGCACGACGATCACCGGCAGCGTGACCGACGAGAAGGGACAGACGCAGAAGGATTCCACCGTCGTGATTTTCCCGGAGGACCAGTCGAAGTGGAATCTCGCAATGAACCGCTGGACGGCGTCGGCGCGCCCCGATCAGGAAGGACGCTTCCGCTTCAACAACCTCCCTCCTGGCACCTACTACGCCATCGCGGTCGAGTACGTGGCGCAAGGTGAATGGCAGGACCCCGAGTGGTTGACGCGTGCGGCGAAACGCGCGACGCGGATCACGCTGGAAGAAGGCGGTTCGAAGACCGTCGATCTGAAGCTGTCCGGGTCCTAGTCTCCCTGTAACAGCGCCTCGGCATCATCGTCTGCAGAAAGCGCGGCGGGACCCTTCCGCCGCGCGTACGCATACGAGATCAGGAAGATCAGGATAATCACGCCGAACGAGAACCACTTGTTGATCTCGAGGTGGATGTAGCCGGCGGCTCTCAGGTACTCGAGCAGCAGCTTCACCCCGACCCAGGCGATGATGATGAACGCGCCGTCGACGATGGCGGGATATTTCCGGACGAGCGCGAGAAGCTGTCCGATGACCACGCGGATGGCGACGATCCCGAGCAGACCGCCCGCGAGCACCACCCATGTCTTCTTCGACATCGCCACCGCGACCAGAATCGAGTCGACAGAGAACGCGATGTTGACGAGTTCGACCTTGACGACGGTGCCCCACAAGGGAGAGAGCCCCATCCACGGCTGCGCCCGCACCACTTTCGTGCGTTCGGTCGCGTCGCCGCGTCTGAAGAAATGCTCGTAGCAGAGATATAAGAGGTAGAGGCCGCCCAGGAGCTTCACCCATTCGATACGGATCAGGTAAGTCGCGAGCAGCGTGGCCGCAATCCGGAACGAGAACGCGCCGACCAGACCGTAGCGCAGCGCCTTTTTCTGATCCCGCCGCGGCAGGCCGAGGATCATCATCGCCAGCACCAGCGCGTTGTCCGCGCTGAGCAGCCCTTCGAGCACGACCAGCAGCCCGATGGTCAGAAAATCAGCGAATTGAACGTGCATGGGCGCCGTTGTACTTTATCAGTGATGGAGTTCAAGGATTACTACTCCACGCTGGGTGTGCCGAAGAGCGCAACCGACAAGGAGTTGAAGCAGGCCTACCGCAAGCTCGCGCGCAAGCATCATCCCGACGTCAATCCCGGCGACAAGGCGGCGGAGGCGAAGTTCAAGGAGATCAACGAGGCCTACGAGGTGCTCGGCGATCCGGAGAAGCGCCGCAAGTACGACGAGCTCGGCGCGAACTGGCGCATGTACGAACAGGCGCAGCAGCAGGGACAGCCTTTCCCCGGCGGCTCCCCCTTCGGCGGGTTCGGCGGCTTCGGCGGCGGCGAAGGCGGCGCGTGGACGATCAACATGGGCGGTCCAGGCAGCCGGCCGTTGACCGAAGACGAGATGCGCGACATGTTCGGCACCGAGGATCCGTTCTCGGACTTCTTCCGCACGTTCTTCGGCGGCGGCGGCGCGTCGACGAGCGAAGGACGCGGCCGGCAGACACGCGCGCCGCGCAGCCAGAAAGGGCGCGACATCGAGTCCGAGGCGGAGCTGACGCTCGAAGAGGCGTATCACGGCGCGATGCGCCGGATTTCCATCAACATCGGCGGCCACGCGCGAAGCATCGACGTACGCATTCCTGCCGGCGTCAAGGACGGATCGCGCGTCCGCGCCGCGGGCGAGGGGGAATC
>JBKPSE010000350.1:0-5996 GCA_046765855.1 Acidobacteriota bacterium
GAAAAACGTCGCCGGGATGGTGCGGTGCACGTTGGTGTCGGCCGAAGAGGGAAAGAACGGTCCCCGGGATGCGGGACCTTCTTCCGCCATGCTTGCAGGTACGACCGAAGGATTTCTGATACGTAATCGTTCAGCGCCGGCGCTGCCGGCACGCCAGGCGAGCGCCGGGGCGCCGAGCAGCGCGATTGCCATTGCCGTAAAAGCGGCGCCGAGCGCGAGACGTTGTCTTGACCCCACGCGGCGAAGGGCCAGCGCGCCGGCGTAGCCGATCCATGGGATAACGCCGGCGAGGATCAGCACGATGTGCGCCGGCAGCATCCAGCGCAACGGTCCTGCGGCGCCGGCGATCGTAATGGCGAGACCGAACAACGATCCTGCCGCGGCGAGGATCGATGCGCCGAGCAACGGTATGGGAATGGATCGCCAGTGTCTCGCGAGGAGCCTGGCCATGACCACCGCCAGCACCGCGCCGATGACGATGTGCGCGACGACGTTGGCGAAATAGAAAAGCGTCGGCCGCGCGAATGCGGCGAGATACGCGGAGTTCACCAGGAGGATGAACACGCCCGCCAGGCGCCGCGCCGCCGCGTCGCCAAGCCACTGCCGGACCATCAGTTAGCCCTCCCACTCCGCAAGGGGGCCGAGCGTACGCCGACGCGGACGACGCGTCAATGATGTGAATACGTTAGCGGGAGGGGAAATCGGAGGCGGTAGACCGGGCCGCGGACGATCCGCGGCCCGGCGTGTCTGGCTAGAACAGAATCTTGAGGCCGAACTGCATCTGTCGCGGATCGCGCGTGCGAGTGGCCTGGCCGAAGTTGCCGCCGGCCGTATACGACGCGATCTTGGTGCGGGTCGGATCGAGCGTCACCGAGGCCAGATTCATCGTGTTCACGAGGTTCTGGCTCAGGAAATTCGTCCGGTTGAACACGTTGAAGATCTCGAACCGGATCTGGAGCTGTGCCCGCGATCCCGTCCGCATGGTCTTGTAGAACGCCAGGTCGGTCTGGAACATGCCCGGACCCCGGCAGTAGCCGCGCGGCTCGTTCCCGATCGTTCCCAGCTGGAAATTCGTGAGCGTCACCGCGGCCGGGTTGATGATCTGCTCCGGATGCTCGGGATCATCGGCGCGGCAATCGACGCCGGGGACGATGTTCGGCCGCTGGTTGTCGGTGTAACCGGTGCCGGAGGGACCGCCGTTCAGCCCCCCGGGCAGCCCGCCGGTATAGACGGTAACCGCCTGCCCTGACGCGGCCTGGACGATCGCGCCGACTTCCCACCCGCCGAGCAGGATCCCGCGCGGGCCGTGATTGTCTTCGAGCGTTGGCCCGGCGAGGACCAGCGCCGCGTTGAAGACGTGCCGGCGGTCGACGTTGGTGTAGCCGTCATCGGCGCCGGGATTCGTGAGATCGAGCCGCGACTCGTCGGCGGCAAGACTGCCCGAGCTGTTGTCGAGCGGCACGTTGCCGCGGCTTCGCGACAACGTGTACGAGACCTGTGCCTGCGACGCGCCCCACCGGCTGACGATCTGCGTCTGCATCGAGTGATACATCGACTCGCCCGTGTGCGACCAGAATGTGATGCGCTTGTCGCCGAAGGCGCTGCCGTAGGGGCGAAGCGCGCCGTTGGCCGGACTCGTCACCACATACTCGAGGCGGTCGTCGACGCCGTTGTGGTTGATATCTCCCGGCAGCACCTGATCGATGTCCGCCGACGTCAGAAGGTCGCGTCCCTTGTTGCCGACGTAGCCAATGTCCCACGTCGTGTGCGGGAAGACCTCGCGCTGATACGACAGGTTCCATTGCCAGTTGTTCGGCGTCTTGCCGGCCTGTTCGCGGCCGCCGCTCGGCGATCCCAACGTTTTTCCGAAACACCCGTCACAGGGCTCCTTCGTCGATTCGAGCGTACGGAGTCCGTTGACGTTGGTGATGAACGGCGGATTATTGCCGATGTTCAGGCCGGGACTGAGCCGCTCGCGCAGATAGAACAGGCCAAGCCCCGCGCGCACCGCCGTCTTGCCGTTGCCATTGACGTCCCAGGCAAGACCGAGGCGCGGCGCGAAGTTGTTCGAGTCCTGCGGGAAGAGCGATCGGTTCTCCGCGATCTCTCCCCCTTTCAAGCCGGCTCCCTTGCACCAGTCGGTGCCAGGCGGTTGCAACAAGCCATTGCACGGATCGCCGCCGAGCGCGGCATTGAACCTGGCCGGATCGAAGCTCATGATCCGGTTGTCGGCCGCGTACGGATTCATATAGAGCGAATAGCGGACGCCGTAATCGAGCGTCAGGCGATCGCTGGCCTTCCACGAGTCGGACGCGTAGAACTCGACGTCCTTCCAGCGCTGCGGCACCTGCCGTTGCGCGGAGTTCTCGGAGAAGCCGAAGGTCATGTCCTTCAGCAGGAAATCGGCAAGGACGTTTCCGGTCGTCGAGCCCCACGCCGGCAGACCGCCGGCGCCCCAGAAATTCGAATTCTCGAACGAGCCGTAGCCGCCGACGTCTTCGTTCTTCTTGTTGGTGCTGAACAGTGCGCCCGCCTTCAGCAAGTGCTTGCCGAACACGAGCGAATAGTCGTCCTTGAAAACGAACAGGTCCTGGTTGTTGTGGAACGGTGCCTCATTCCACAACGGATCGTAGCCGCCGCCGCCCCAGAACACCGGGTGTCCTTCATCGCCAGCGTAGAGGTGCGTGGACGAAGGGAAGATCGAGGGGATGAGTGAGTTGATCCGGCTGTTCAACTCGAGGTCGCCACCGCGCGTGACGGTGATCTTGTTCGCCGAGTACGAGAACTGCAGCGTGTTCACGGCCTTCGAGCCGAGCGTCTGGTTGAGCGAGGCGACGAACGATTTGCCCGGCTGGTCCCAGTTCGAATCGACCGCGGGGAACGGATCGTCGCCCCACAGATTGCCCTGATTGCTCGGCGCGTTGTTGGTCCACGTGTCCTGCGTGTAGCGGACCATCAAACGGGTGGCGCCGGTCGGCTCGAAGTCGAGGCGCGCGTTCTCCTGCCGCCAGTTGATGGGGGTGTTGAGCGACGTCACCCAGTTGTTGCAGCTGCCAGCCGCCGGCGTGGTATTCGGCAGCGGATACAAGTTGAGGAACGCCTGTCCCGCCGCGCTCACGCGATTCGAGGGAATGCGGTTGCCGGAAAACGGCGACCCGGTCAGCGGATCGATGGGCGTCGGCAGCGTGCAACCGGGGATGGCAGGCGCACTGAAATCGCCGGCGCGTTCGGCCGCGGTCGGCACGAACTTCGCCCGCACGGTGCCGCGCTTTTCCTTGTTCCACTCCTGCGAGCCGAAGAACTGCAGCCGGTTCTTCACGATCGGCCCGCCGATCGTGTAGCCGTAATCGTTGCGCTTCAACTCGTCCTTGGGCTGCTTTGCCTTCTCGAGGAAATAGTTCTTGGCGTCGAGCGCGTCGTTGCGGCCGAAGTAAAAGCCGCTGCCGGAAAACTTGTTGGTGCCGCCGCGCGTCACGATGTTGATCTGACCGCCGCCGGCGCCGCCGAACTCCGCGCCGTAGCTGTTGCGGAGGATCTTGAATTCTTCAATCGCGTCGACCGAGGGATACACGAGGATCGTGCGGTTCGAGCCGACGTCGTTGTTGTTGGCGCCGTCGACGGTCCACATGTTCGACGTGACCGCGCTGCCGCTGACCGACAGGTCGGAGCCGCCGAGCAGCCCCTTGTCCTTGACGTTGAGGAAATCGGGCGCGCTGACGCCCGGCATCAGCGTCGCGAGCTGGAGGAAATTGCGGCCGTTGAGCGGCAGCTCGCGAACCTGCTGGCCGGTGATGATGCCCGAGACATCGCCGCCGACGACCTTGACCGGCGTCGATTCAGCGACGACGCTGACGTTTTCGTTGACGCCGCCGGGCACGAGGATGAAATCAATCGTGCGGTCTTCGGCAACGTTGAGTGCGATGTCGGTGCGCGTCGAGCTCTTGAATCCCTGCAGCTCCACCTGCACGCGATAGCGTCCGACGGGAAGCTCGTTGAAGATATAGCCGCCATCGCGATCGGTGACCGCGCTGCGTGTCAGACCCGTGTCCTGGCCCGTAACGGTGACGTTCGCGCCGGGAACGACCGCCTTGGATTGGTCGGTAACTGTCCCGCGAATGCTCGCGGTGGTGCGCTGCGCCCAAACCGGCACTGCCGTGAAGACAGCCGCCAGGAGGCCGAGGCCGAGAGTCAACTGCCGCAATCGCATCGAGCAGGCCCTCCAACAGTTCTTAAAGCCACTTAAGAAAGTTGTATTATTGTCAGCCGCGGACGCTTGTCAAGGAAGAATTAGTACATTCGCATTAGTGACCAAAACGCGCCTGAAATATGGCCGGGCTTGGCGGCTCCGGGCACTCGTTACCGTCCTTACGGTCCTGTTATCCAGCTGCCGGGAGCCGCGTCCGCCGGCGCCCCCCCCGCGCCTGCCCGACGTCCTGCTCATCACCATCGACACGCTGCGCGCCGACGCGACTGGTGCTTACGGTCACAGCGGCGGGATCACACCGGCGATCGATCGGCTCGCCTCCGCCGGCCTCCGGTTCGAGTCGGCGCACGCACAGGCGGTGCTCACACTGCCGTCGCACGCGACCATTCTGTCGGCACGCTATCCGTTCGCGCACGGCGTGCGCGACAACAGCGGCTTCCGCTTTCCCGCCGCGATCGACACGCTGCCGCTGTGGCTGCGCGGGCACGGCTACCGCACCGGCGCGTTCGTCAGCGCGTTTCCTCTCGACCAGCGCTTCGGGCTGGCTCGCGGGTTCGATGTCTACGACGATCGCCTTTCGGGCGCACCGCGTCCGGCGTTTCTGGAACAGGAACGCGACGGTCGCGACACCGTAGCCCGTGCGCAGGCCTGGCTCGCTGCCGCGAACGGGCAGCCGAGCTTCTGCTGGGTGCACCTGTTCGAGCCGCATTATCCCTACGCACCGCCCGAGCCGTACGCCTCGCGCTTCCACGGCGATCCCTATCACGGTGAGGTCGCCGCCGCGGACGCCGCGCTCGCACCGCTGCTCGCTCCGATCCTCGACACTCCGCAACGCCGTCCGACGATCGTGGTGCTCACCGGCGATCACGGCGAGTCCCTCGGCGAACACGGCGAGAATACGCATGGCATCTTCGCCTACGAGGCAACGCTGCGCGTGCCGCTGATCGTCTATGCGGCTGGCACCCTGTCGCCTGCGGTGCGGCGCGATCCGGCACGGCACGTCGACATCGCGCCAACCATCCTCGATCTGCTCGCGCTTCCCGCGCCGGCCGATCTCGACGGGCGGAGCCTGAGTCAGCCCGGCGCCGAGAGCGGCGCCGTCAGCTACTTCGAAGCGCTCTCGGGGGCGCTCAATCGCGGCTGGGCGCCGGTGCGCGGCGTGATTCGCGGCAGTCTCAAGTATGTCGAGCTGCCCATCCCTGAGCTCTACGATCTCGCGGCTGACCCGAAAGAGACGACGAATCTCGCGGCGTCGCGCGCCGCGGACGTGGAGGCCTCGACAACCGCGCTGCGCGCATTCTCGTCGCGTCCCGTGCGCGCCGGCGCCGAGCATCCCGACGCGGACGCGAGACTTCGATCGCTCGGCTACCTCTCCGGCGGATTCACCACGGCGGGGCGCTACACCGAAGCGGACGATCCGAAACGGCTGATCGGCGTCGATCGCGACTTGCAGCAGATCGTCGCGTCGTACGTCGGCGGCGACACCGCGGGCGCGCTGTCGATGGCGCGAACCGTCGCCGAGCGATATCCGCGCATGCCGATCGCCTGGCTGCAGCTGGCGCACCTGCAGCGTGAGACCGGAGATCTGAGCGGCGGGATTGCCTCGCTGCGGCGGGCGCATGCGCTGGATCGCGGCAACGTCCAGATTGCCGCACTACTCGGAGCGTATTTGACGCAGGCGGGCGCTGCCGGTGAAGCGGCGGACGTGCTCGCGCCGCTGGCAGCCGGGCCAGATGCCGATCTCGAGATCCTGCGCGTTCTGGCGCTGGCGAAGGCGCGGCAAGGGGCGTTC
>JBKPSE010000351.1:0-3983 GCA_046765855.1 Acidobacteriota bacterium
GTCGTGCTCACGGTGCAGAACGGCGTGGACAGCCCCGGACAGGTAGCAGCGGTTGCCGGCGAGGATCGAACGCTCGGCGGCACGACGTATATCGCGACCGCGCTCGAAGCGCCGGGACTGATCGTGCAAACCGGCAGTCACCGCCGCATCGTGTTCGGGGAGGCGTTCGGCGAGCTGCCGCGGGTGACGCCTCGCGTCACGCGGATCCACGAGGCGCTGGCCGGCGCGGATATCCAGTCGGATCCGGTAGGGGATGGCCGCGTGCCGATCTGGGAGAAGTTCGTGTTTCTCGCCTCGATCGCGGGGTTCACCGGCGCGGCGAGGCTGCCAATCGGACCGGTGTGGGGGGATCCGTTCACCAAGGCGCAGTTCCTCGCCGGGTGCCGCGAGATTGAAGCCGTCGCCCGGGCGGAAGGCGTGCCGGTCGCGCGCGATGTCGTCGACCGCATCGTTCCCTACGTTGACGCCATTCCCGGCTCGATGCGCTCTTCGCTGTTGATCGACCTGCAGCAGGGAAAGCGTATGGAAGTCGAAGCGCTGCAGGGCACGGTCGTGCGGCGCGGGGCGGCGCTCGGCGTGCCGACGCCAATCATCTCGACACTTTATTCCGTGCTCAAGCTGCATGCGGGTGGAAAGACGGACTAAACTCGACGGTATGAAGAAGCTTGCGATCGTTCTCATGGGGCTCTCCGTCTCGCTCGGCGCGCAAGGCAAGGAAGAAGACCGCCTCCGCGCGTGCGCCACCGTGCTCAAGGAAATCGTCGGCATTCCCGACGACCTGCCCAAGGATCTCCTCGACAAGGCCGAATGCGTCATCGTCTTTCCCGGGGTCAAGAAGGTCGCCGTCGGCGTTGGCGGCAGCTACGGCCGCGGCGCGATGACCTGCCGCACCGGTGAAGATTTCACCGGCGCGTGGAGCGCGCCAACGCTGATGGCGCTCGAAGGGGGAAGCATCGGCTTCCAGTTGGGCGGCCAGAGCACCGACTTCGTGCTGCTGGTGATGAACGATCGCGGCGCTACGTCCGTGCTCGGCAGCAAAGTGAAGCTCGGAGCCGACGCGTCGGCCGCGGCCGGTCCGAAGGGGCGGACCGCAGGCGCCGCAACGGACGCGGTGATGCAAGCCGAGATGTTGACCTACTCGCGATCGCGCGGGCTGTTCGCGGGCGTCTCGCTGGAGGGTTCGACGCTGCGTCCGGACAACGATGCCAACACGCTCGTGTATGGGAGCCAGATTACCGCGCGCGATCTCGTGAAGGGTTCGATTGCCGTGCCGTCCGCGGCGCGCCCGATGATCGAGCTGCTGAACCAGCGCTCGCCGAAAAACCTTTCGGACAAGAAATAGCGTTACTGCGTGTAGGCGAGCTCCTTGCGCGTCCGGCGGTAGCTGCCGTCCGGCAAGGGCTCGAACACATGGCAGTGGTCCATCTCGCCGCCGTAGACGTGCACCGTGATGGACGGCGTCTCGTTGGCATTGCCGAGGGTGTGGTACTCGAACGGCGGGATGAGACATCCCGCTGAGCCGCGGCCGGCGAGGATCCGGCTCCGCTGCTCGAACCGGAACTGGCCGCGTTCTTCCGACGTGAGGTCGTATTGCGCGACCTCCATGTTGCCGTCGAGCACGCACTCGACGCACCAGATGCCGGCGTGGTCGTGCAGCGCGGTCCTCTGTCCCGGGCCCCAGGTCATGACGACGATGGTGTAGCGGCCGGATGGATCGCGGTGCAGCAGGCGGCGCGCATAGCTGCCGTCTACCGGCTTGCGGTAGGCCGGAGGCACGGCCAGCGCGCCGCTATGGATCGAGTCGATCAGTACCGCCTTGACCATCTCGGGAACGCGCGCGTTCGTCTCGCCGTGGATGACGGCGTCTAGACGATGGCGAAGGGCGTCGTCGACCTGCTGGGTCATGTGGTCACCTCCTCGAGAGCACGGTACGCCGCCATGCCGCCGCTGACGTTGGCGAGATGGCTGACACCCTCGTGCGCGAGCAGCGACGCGGCAAGCATCGAGCGGTAGCCTCCCTCGCAGATGGTGGCAACACCGACGTCGCGCCGGATTTCACCGCTGCGCTGCACGATCTCTCCAACCGGAATGTTAATCGAGCCGGCGATATGGCCGCCGTTCCATTCACGCGGCGTGCGCACGTCGACGATTTGCATCGGCTCGCGCCGGCCGATTGCGGCGCGGAGTTCCGCGGCCGAGATCAACTCGAGCGTGTCCGCCGGCAGGCCGGCGCGCGTCCACGCGCTCCATCCTCCCTCAATCGCGCCGTCGATCCGGTCGAGGCCCACGCGCAGCAGCTGCACTCCCGCTTCATGCGCCTGCCGCGCATCCTCGGCGAGCAGCAGCAGCGGGACCTCCGGTTCGAGGACCCAGCCTCCCCAGTAGCCGACTTTCGCGCCGAATGCGATATTCAGCGCGCCGAACGGATGGCCGGCGGCGAAGCTGTTGCCATCGCGAAGGTCGACGATTGTCGCGCCGTCTGCGGCGAGGGCGGCGCCGGCGGCCGCGGAGATGGCGGGCAGTCCGCGCGTCAGCCATGTCGTTTCGAGCAGCGGCGGTCCTTCCGCATTCACGCGCTTCATGCGTGCGAAGTACGAGGGCGTTGGCGGAATATCGTCGAGCACGGCGGCGACGAACCGTTCGCGATCGCTGTGCTGCAGCATGGCGTTCTGCCGGCGTTCGCGGCCGATCGTGGAGGATGGCTCTTTGCCGATCCCGGCGCCGCACAGCGAACCTGCGCCGTGCCCCGGATGGATCTCCGCCGCATCGTCGAATGTCAGGATGCGCCGCAGCGAATCGAACAGCTGTTCGGCGAGCCGCCGAGTCTGCGCCTCGCCGAGCAGATCGGGACGGCCGACGCCGCCGACGAACAAGAGGTCGCCGGTGAACAGCTGTTGCGGCTTCCCCGGGCGCTCTGCCAGGACGGTGATGTGTTCGGGAGTGTGCCCGGGCGTGTGCAGGAATGTCAGCGAGACGTCGCCCAGCGTCAAGCGCTCGCCGTCACCTGCTTGGTGATGGGGATACTGCAGTCCCGCACCTGGTCCGGTGACGACACGAATGCCGCGCGCCGACAGTTCGTTAGCGCCGGAGACAAAATCGGCGTGCACGTGCGTTTCCACCGCGGCGAGAATCGTCGCGTCGTGCTGCCTGGCCGCTTCGAGGTAGATCGACGCGTCGCGGCGCGGGTCGATGACGACGGCCTGCCGGGTGCGATCGCAGCCGACGAGAAACGATGCCTGCGCGAGCCCCTCGTCAAAGAATCGTTGGAACATGCGATAGAATTTCCCGCAACTTCCCGCCGGAATCATACACCCATCGATGAGTCTGCTTCTCGCCGCCGGAGTCGTCGCTGCGGGCGCCGTCGCCGGCGGCCTCGGCTCTCTGCTGGGCATCGGCGGCGGAGTCTTTCTCGTGCCGTTCCTCAACGCCGCGCTTGGCGTCGACTTCGAAATCGCGCGGGCGGTAAGCCTGATGACGGTGATCGCGACATCGAGCGCGGTGTCGGCAGGCACTGCGGGACGCAACACCATCAACTTGCGGTTGGGGATGGTTCTCGAGGTCGCGTCCACCACCGGTGGACTGATCGCCGGCATTACCGTCGAGCGGTTGTCGAAAGGACGTCTCAGTCTGCTCTTCGCCGTCGTCACGGCGGTGATTGCGGTGCTGATGGTGACCCGGCTCGAGAAACGGAACGTGTTGAGCGCGGATGCGGACACGGGCCTGCTCGGCGGCCGTTACTATGAAGCCGAGAGCGGACGCGAGGTGGCCTATCGCGTCAAGCGTCTTCCGCTCGGCCTGTTCGCGTCGCTGCTCGCCGGCGCGGTATCGGGCACGCTGGGCATAGGCGGCGGCATTCTGAAGGTGCCGGTCCTCAATGCATGGTGCGGCGTACCGCTTCGCGCCGCGGCCGCGACCAGCGCTCTGATGATCCTGTCTCTTATACACATCTGACGCTGCCGACGAAAGGTATAAGGTGGTGTGGT
>JBKPSE010000352.1:0-18450 GCA_046765855.1 Acidobacteriota bacterium
CTTCGTAGCTGCGCGCGCGCTCGGCAAAGGCGACGAAATCGGGCGGCGAGAAGCCGAATGGACGCTCGACCCGCGTGCCGACGGCTTCGTACACGAACACGAGCCGGTCGGGTTGGAAGTAGGGCAGCGGCCGCAGCAGCACGGCATTGACGACGCTGAAGATGGCGGTGTTCGCGCCGATGGCCAATGCGAGCGTGGCGATGATCAACGCGCTGAAGAGCGGCGCGCGCGAGAGTTGACGCACGGCATGACGCAGGTCGTAGAGGAGCGAATGCATCGCTGAGTCTCCGTTGGATGAACGGTTGGCACGGCGCGACGACCGATCGCGGCGAACGAGGATGGCCGACCCGAGTGAATCGATGACGAGGCGCAGACGCGTGATCGCGACGTTCGCGCCGGCGGCACGCTCGCGCTGCACGCACGCGCGCAGCGCTTCGGCAATCTCATCGCCGTGGCGCTCGCGGTAGGAGCGCGGATAGCAGGCGAGCAGCAGACGGATCCACCAGGGCTGCGCCATGCCTCAGGCCTTCAGCAGCTTCTTGCGCCTGGCCGTCTCGACGAAGCCGGCCAGCCGCGACGCTTCCGCGGCGCAGGCACGCCGCCCGGCCGGAGTGATGCGGTAATAGCGCGGGCGGCCGCCACCGGCCGCGGCGTCCGCCGGCGCATCCACTTCGACGACCAGTCCTACATCGACGAGCCTGCCGAGATTGCGATAGAGCATCCCCGGCCACAGCTTCATCGTCCCGCCGGTGCGCTCGAGGACGTCGTTCATGATGCCGAGTCCATGCCGGTCCTCATCGGCAAGCGAGAGGAGAACTTGAAACCAATGGGGCGGCAGCGGCGCGTTCACGCGTATATCTCTACAGGTATAAACAGGCAAAGTCAAACCTCTACTCTGGCACTGTGACTCGCTGGCAGATCGCGACCGCAATCTTCCTCGGCTATCTCGCACTCGCCGCGCTGATCGCGCCGCGTCTGGCGCGCGCGAGGCGGCTGCGAATCCTCGCGGGCAGCGCTGCCGCCTTTGCGGTGCTGTTCGTGTCGCGTGCGCTGCCGCCGCAGTCGCTCGCCAATCTGCTCTTCCTTCCGGGAACGCTGCTGTTCCTCGGCTACTGGATCAGCGGCTGGTTTTTTGTCGCTCCCATGCCGGGTGCAGAGCGCTGGCTGATTCGCGTGGATGAAGCCCTGCGCGTGTCGCACCTGGCGACGCGTTTTCCGCGGCCGATCGTCGAGCTGGTCGAGTTCGCCTACGCCGGCATCTACGTGCTGATTCCCGTCGCCCTGTTCGTCGGCATCGACGCCGGCGTCGACGCCGATCGCTTCTGGACGACGATCATCACGACGGATGCCGTATGTTTCGGCATGCTGCCGTGGTTTCAGACACGCCCGCCGCGCGCGGTCGGGTTCGCCTCGCCCTGGCGGTCGAGCTGGCGGCCGATCAATCTGTTGCTGCTCGAAACAGGCAGCATCAAGGCCAATACCTTTCCGAGCGGCCACGCCGCCGAGGCGCTGACGGCCGCGTTGCTGCTCACCCCGGCGCCATGGCCGGTGGTCGCCGGCATGTTCGCCAGCGCGCTCGCCGTTTCCGCCGGCGCTGTCTTTGGGCGGTATCATTACGCCGCCGACGCGTTGGCCGGCTGGGCCGTCGCGCTGCTCGTTTACGCTCTCGTCTAGCGGGGAAACATGATGTTGAAGAAGCTCACGATTGGACTCGCGGCCACGGCGGCGATTGCGTGGACGCCGCTCGTCGCGCAGCAGCGGCCGCAGGGCGCGCAGCCTCGCGCCGCAGCACAGGACGACTCGCTGCGCCCGGCGCCGAACCGTCGTCCGGACGAAGGCAAGGGTCCATACAAGACGCTCGTCGTGCGCGGCGCGATGCTGATCGACGGCACCGGCGGTCCGCCTCGCGGCCCTGTCGACATCGTCGTCGAAAACAACCGCATCGCCGCGATTCGCGGCGCCGGCACTCCCGGCCTGTCGATGCGCGCCAACCGCCCGCCGCAGGCGGAATACGAAGTCGACGCGACCGGCATGTACGTGATGCCAGGGTTCGTCGATCTGCATGTGCACGCGGGAGGCGCGCCCAAGAACGCCGACGCGGAGTACGCCTACAAGCTGTGGCTCGCGCACGGCGTGACCACCGTCCGCGGCGTTCCGCTCGCCGGCAACGCGTTCACGGTGAGTGAGAAGGCGCGGAGCGCGAAGAACGAGATCGTCGCGCCGCGCATCTACAACTATCAGCGCGCGGGCACCGGGTGGGACAGAGGCGTGGTCGAGGATCCCCAGAAAGCCGCGGAGTGGGTCGCGTGGGCCAAGGAAAACGGAGTGGACGGCCTGAAGCTCGGGTCGTGGGAGCCGCGCATCATGCAGAGCCTGCTGCGAACGGCGAAAGCCTACAACATGGGCTCGACCGCACATCTCGATCAGGCCGGCGTCGCGCAGATGAACGCGATTGATGCGGCCCGTCTCGGTCTTGGCACGGTCACGCATTTCTACGGCCACTTCGAATCGCTGCTCAAGGATTACGTCGTGCAGCCGTATCCGGTCGGGCAGAACTCCAACGACGAATACATGCGCTTCGGCCAGGTCGCGCGGCTGTGGGACAAGATCTACGAGCCCGGCAGTCCCGAGTGGAAGGCCTATCTGCAGGAGCATCTGAAGCTCGGAACGACTTTCGATCCGACGCTGACGATCTACTCCGCGGGCCGTGACGTGATGCGCTTCCGCAACGCGGAGTGGCACGACAAGTACACGCTGCCGTCGCTGATGGATTTCTACGCGCCGAGCCGCAGCAATCACGGCGCCTACTGGTACGACTGGACCACGGAAGATGAAATCGCGTGGCGCAACTTCTATCAGGTGTGGTTCAAGCTCGTGAACGACTACAAGAAGATGGGCGGCCGGGTCACGACCGGATCGGACTCCGGCTTCATCTATCAGACTTACGGGTTCGGTTATATCAACGAGCTCGAAATGCTGCAGGAAGCCGGCTTCCATCCCCTCGAAGTGATTCAGTCAGCGACGATGAATGGCGCTCTGACGCTTGCGGAGCCTGGCGGCAAGGCGCCGGAGTTCGGCATCGTCCGCGCCGGGATGCTCGCCGACATGGTGATCGTCGATCAGAATCCGCTGCAGAACTTCAAAGTGCTCTACGGCACCGGTGCGCTGCGCCTGAATGACAAGACGGGCAAGGCCGAGCGCGTCGGCGGCATCAAGTACACGATCAAGGACGGCATCGTCTACGACGCGAAGCAGCTGCTTGCCGACGTCGCCGCGATGGTGGAGAAACAGAAGAAGGAGCGCGCCGGCAAGACCACGACGACGGCGGCGGTGCGCTGACCCGGGCCAATGGCAAAGAAGGTCGTCCCGATGTTTCACGTGCCCGACGTGCGCAACACGGTCGAGTGGTACAGGAACATCGGGTTCGACGTCACCGCCACTTACGATAACGGCGGCGATGGTCTGAGCTTCGCAATGGTCGCCTTTGGCGCCGGCCAGGTGATGTTCAGTTCCGGCGGTCAGCGCAGCTCGCGGCACCGCCGCGAAGTGGACCTCTACGTCTACACCGACGGCGTGGATGCGCTGCACGAGCGCCTCAAGGATCGCGTCGAGGTCGTCGCCGGCCCGCACAACATGTTCTACGGCGCGCGCGAGGTGATCATCCGCGATCTGAATGGCTTCTGGATCACGTTCGGCGAGGACATCTCGCAGGAGCAGTTGACGCCATGGCCTGCCGTGCCGCGCGAGCAGCTCGAGCCCTACGCCGGCATCTACCACGCACCGGCAGAGGGGCTGCGTGTCCGCATCACCATCTTCGAGGGGCGACTGCTCGCTTTTCCGGAAGACGGTCCTGGCGTCTACCTGCAGCCCACCGGCGAACATGCCTTCACGCCGATGATGAGCGAACCGGCGCACGTCCAGTTCGAGGTGGACGGCGCGGCCGCGGCAGGATTGATCTTCACGCAGAGCGGGCGCACGACGCACTTCAGGCGCAGCGCTTGACGTTTCACGTCAGCTGGGCTTCGAACGATTGCCGTGCGCCGCGACCGCTTGCGCCGCCTGGATCTCCGACAGGTTGAAGCCCTGGAACATCTGGTCCTGAGGCATGTCTGCCTCGAACGGGATCTCGGTCATCTCGCGCAGCTTCCACTTGCGCCAGGCCCAGAAGCCCAACGCGATGGCCGAGAACGTCGCGGCGGCGTTCAGCACGTACTGCCCGTCGCCCCAGGATAGAAGATCGCGCTCGAGCCGGGACGCCGTGTAGGTGTAGGTGATGAATCCCGACAGGTAGAGCGCCCACAACATATGGAAGCGTGAGGCGCCGGGAACGTAGGGACGCGTCAGCGGAATACCGCGGAACGTGACGAGAAGAATTTCGCACAGCAGCACGACGAGCGAAGCGCAGTAGAGCGCATGCAGAGCGGCCACACGCCAGCCCCATAACGGCCCCGCGGTCATCAGCGCTGCGGCGGCGACGGGCGGCAATACGAGCAGGAGAAACGCCTTGTGCGTCGCCGCATCGGCGCGCTTTGGCGTCAGCGACGCAATCTGAAAGATCCACCGCGCGTTCACCTCGGCGGGGATTGTCATCAGGATGCGTGCGCCGCACGCGAGCGCGGCGCTCAGAATCAGAGGCAGCATCAGAATGCCCGTCGGCGGCGCCGTCCGGTTCGGCCAAGGGGCCGTCGGCGACGTGAGCGCGCCCTGTCCGAAGCGAATGACGTCCGGCAGCACAGCTGTCACGATGAAGGCCAGGCCGACGCCGACGTAAATCGACATCAGCATCGAGTGACGCCCGTTGCGCGAAATCGCCCGCAGCAGGAACGCCGCAATTGCCTGTTCTTCGGGCCGCCTCACGAAGAGGAGCCGCATGGTTGCGGAGGCGGCGGCGACAATCCAGGAGCGCGTCGATCGCTGCGGCGTTTCCACGGCGCGCGCCAGCAGCCGCCGATACCCGAATGCGTAGATCGCGACGGTCAAGGCGAGCGGAATCGCCGCGGCGAACACCGCCCGTATCGCCAGCGGCACCATGACGGCGCGCGAGGTGCCGGCGATCACTTCGTAGAGGCCGAGAAACCACGCGGTCGGCACGAAGCGCAGAACGGGATCCGCAGGGTCGCCGGCGACGAGCGCCGTCTTCGTCAGATCGGCGATGGCGGCGATGAACATCAGTCCGAGCAGCAGGAAGAGAACGGATGCGGCCTGCGCCAGCGACGCCAGCCGGCTCGCGACGCGCCTGCCGAGCGCAAGAATCACAATCCCCTGGGCCGAGGTGATGGAAAAGAAGACGAATATATCCGCCGCGGCGGAGGCCACGGCGTGGGCGAGCATCGCGCGCGGCATCTGCTCGAACGTCCCCGACGAGGCGATGGGGAAGAAGATCGCCGGGATGGCATTGAGACCGGCAACCGCGAGCGCGCACAGCCACATCAGACCGGCCAGCCGGCCGAGCATCTGGACGGAAATCGGGACGGGAAGCGGCGTCAGCACGAAGGCATCGCGGCGAGCCGGAAACAGAGTGTCCCAGAGCACCACCGAGACCAGACCGACCGCGCCCGCCGACATCATCAGAAAGAGCAGCCGATCGTTCCAGAACGCCGCTTCCAGATGTTCGGGAAAGAAGCGGCGGATCATCATGTACTTGTTGATCGACTGGACCGGCAGGAACACCGCGGGCGCAAGCAGGAACGCAGCCGCCCAGATCACGGCCGGCGCCTGCATACCCTGCGGCACGAGGTCGCTCTGCAGGAACCCGTCGAACGTCGCGCGCGCGATCGTTCGCGTCTGGTCGCGCTCAGTGGGTGATAGCAGCAACGATCTCTCCCGCCACTGCGTCAACGTCGGTGGTGAACACCAATGCGCGGAATGCGTCCTCGAGCGATGCCGCGTTGACCTGCTGCCGCAGTGTCGCGGTGGCGGCATGCGCGGCAACCCGGCCCTCGCGCAGGATCAGCACTTCGCTGCAGACACGCTCGACCATCTCCAGTTCGTGTGAGCTGTAGATGATGATGCGCCCGGATGCGGCGAGCTTCTGGATCAGGCTCCGCACTATCAACGTCGCCCCGATGTCCAATCCGGAGCACGGCTCGTCGAGCACGATCAATGACGGATTGTGCACGAGCGCGGCCGAGAGCAGGATCTTCTGCCGCATCCCCTTCGAGTAGGCGCTCATCGGCGCGTCGCGATCCGTCTGCAGCCCGAAGATGCCAAGCAGCGCATCGATTCGCCGCGCGGCGACGCGCGCCGACAATCCGCGGAGCCGGGCGCAAAACGTCAGATACTCACCGCCGCTCATCCACGTATAGAGCTGCGCCTCCTCCGGAACGTAGCCGAGGCCGCGCTTGTAAGTGATGAGGTCGTCGCGCACGTTCGCGCCGTCGAGCAGCACCAGCCCCCCGGACGGTTCGAGCAGCCCAGTCAGCATGCCGACAGTCGTTGACTTGCCCGATCCGTTCGGCCCAAGCAGGCCGAGGACGGCCCCCCGCTCGATGCCGAAGTTCACGTCCCGCACGCCGGTAATCGAGGAGTAGTACTTGGTCAGTCCGCGGGCTTCCAGCATTTGGGACTCACTTTCCGGGGAGCCGGAAATCGGAGTTGAACACGTTAACAGCTATGGGACACCGGAACATGCCCGATGTTCCGGGCGTCTAAACTCTTCATGCTGCTCCAGGACATCCGGTTCGGCGTCCGTACGGCCCTGAAAACAAAGGCAGTTACGGCGCTGGCCGTCACTTGCCTGGCAATCGGCATCGGTCTGAACACCATGATGTTCAGCGTGACCGACGGCGTGCTGGTTCAACCGCTGCCCTACCGCGACCCGGACACGATCGTCGCGCTCCACACGACGCAGAAGGCCAACGGCATTCGCCGCGGGGGTCTGTCGTGGCTGGATTTGCAGGACTGGAAGGAGCGCTCCGGCTCGTTCGAAATGATCGCCGGGGTGCAGTACCGCAGCTTCACGGTCAGTGACGGCGGCGACGCGGATCGGTATCTCGGGGCCGCCGTCAGCCACGATCTGTTTTCCCTGCTCGGCACCTCCCCGCAGATCGGCCGAGGATTCAACGCGGACGACGACCGGCCTGGCGGCGAACCGGTCGTGCTGCTCTCCGACGATCTGTGGAGCCGCCGCTACAATCGCGATCGCTCAATCGTCGGCCGCGCCATTCAGGTGAACTCGCGTCCGCACACGGTCATCGGCGTGATGCCGGTCCATTTCAAATTCCCCGAGAATCAGTATCTGTGGTTGCCGCTGTCGGAGTTCGCCGTTTCGCAGCAGCGGGGCGCTCGCGGTATCGAAGTATTCGCGCGCCTGAAGCCAGGCAAGACGATCGAGCAGGCGCAGCAGGAAAGCGACGCGGTCGCGGCCAACCTGTCGACCGCCTTTCCCGACAGCAACGAGGGTTGGGGCGTGTACCTCGAACCGCTGGCGCACTGGGCGCTTCCCGACGATGTCAAGGTGATCATCCTGGCGATGATGGGATCGGTGACGATGGTCCTGCTCATCGCCTGCTTCAATGTCGCGAATCTGATGCTGGCGCGGGCGTCGAGCCGTTCGCGTGAGATGTCGATCCGTACCGCGCTCGGTGCCGGCCGCGGCCGCATCCTGCGGCAGCTCCTCACCGAGAGTGTCATCGTCGGCCTGCTCAGCGTGCCGCTCGGGCTGCTATGCGCGTACGGCGGCCTGAAATTGATGGACATGTCGATTCCGCCGGACGACATTCCGTACTTCATTCACTGGGAATTGAACGTGCGCGCCATGCTCTATGCGATAGGGGTGGCTGGACTGACGGGCATCGTCTTCGGTCTCGCCCCCGCGATCCAGGCGTCGCGTACCGATCTGCAGGAGGCACTGAAGGAAGGCGGACGCGGTACGGCCGGCGGCGGCCGCGCATGGATCCGCAATACGCTGGTCGTCGCGGAAGTGGCGCTCTCGCTGCTGCTGCTGATCGGCGCGTCGCTGTTCGTGCGCAGCTTCATCAACCTGAAGCAGGCGAACGGCGGTTTCGAGACCGCTCCGCTGTTGACGATGCGCTACTACATGCCGAACGAGCAGTACCCGACGCCCGAGTCGAAGGTTCAGCGCTCCGAGGACATCCTGCGCCGCGTCGAGTCTTTGCCCGGAGTGCAGGCGGCATTCGCGTCCAACCTCGTTCCGCTCAGTGGCGGAGGCGGCGGCACCAACATCCTGATCGAGGGGCGGGCGTTCGACAAAGGAAAGGAGCCCGGCATCGGCTTCGTTGGCATTTCGCCGCACATGCTCAAGACGCTGGGTCTGTCCGCGGTTCGCGGCCGCGAGCTGACGGAGACCGAGGCGATGACCCGCGCGCCCTACGCCGTCATCAACCAGGCGATGGCGAAGCGATTCTGGCCGAACGACGATCCGGTCGGCCGCCGCTTCCGCACGCTGAACGAGGCGGACGGCGGCTGGTTCACCATCGTCGGGATCGTGCCCGATTTCCGCCACGGGGAGCTCGATAACACCGAGCCGATCGAGCCCTGCGCCTACGTATCCTTGTCGTTTGGCGCATTCGCGAATACAGGGCTGACCATCCGCGTGACCGGCGATCCGGCGCTGCTCTCGGCGCCGGCGCGGGAAGCGATTCGTGCCTCCGATCCGCGCGTGCCCGTATTCCAGGTCGCGACCATGAACGAGGTGCGCGAGCGCGGCTACTGGCAGTACTTCCTGTTCGGCTGGATGTTCTCGCTCTATGGCGGGATTGCGCTGGTGCTCGCGGCGATCGGCGTCTACGGTGTGCTGTCGTACTCGGTCGAGCAGCGCACGCAGGAGATCGGCGTCCGGATGGCGCTCGGCGCGGCGCGCGGCGACGTGCTGCGGCTCGTTGTCGTACAGGGGATTCGCCTCGCGATCATCGGCGTCGTGATCGGCGTCGTCGGATCGTTCTTCGTCACGCCGGTCATCAAGGCGCAGCTGGTGAATGTCAGTCCGAGCGATCCGCTCAGTTTCATCGGCGTGTCGATCTTTCTGACCACGATCGCGTTCATCGCCAGCTACGTGCCTGCGCGGCGTGCGATGGCCGTCGATCCGCTGGTCGCGCTCAGAGCCGAATAGGCTTGGTATGATTCCTCCAGGCTCCCTGGAGGAATCATGAAGGTGAGTGCCGCGCTCCTCGCGAGCGCTGTCGCGATGCTTGCGCCGCCGCGCGTCTTTGCCGCGCGGGCGATGACCATTGCCGATCTAATCGGCGCCGTCCGGGTCTCCGATCCGCAGCTTTCACCCGACGGCAGCATGGTCGCGTTCGTGCGGACGACGACGGACGTTTCATCCGGCAAGCGCGACGCCGACATCTGGATCGTCGCCGCCGACGGGTCGAGCGCGCCCAAGGCGCTGATTACCGGGGACAAGACCGAGAACACGCCGCGATGGGCTCCCGATGGCAGGCATGTCGCCTTCATCTCGAACCGCGACGGCGAGATGCAGGTCTATCTCGCCGACGCGGACGGCAAGAACGTGCGGCGCCTGACCAAGCTCGCCGCCGGCGTGCAGCCGCCGCTCGTATTCTCGCCGGATGGCGCGCTGCTCGGGTTCGTGTCGGACGTGAAGCAGGGAACCGACACACCATCCAACGTCCACCATCTGACGCGGCTGCTCTTCCGGCACTGGGACGAATGGCGCGAGAACCTGCGCCACCACGTGTTCGTCATGCCGGTTGGCGGCGGCGATCCCCGCGATCTCACTCCTGGCGATTTCGATTCGCCGCCGACCCAACAGGAAGACGCGGCGATCGCATTCACGCCCGACAGCAAAGAGCTCGTGTTCGTCTCGAACCGCGAAGGCAGCGACAAGGAGGCGTGGACGACGAACAACGACGTGTGGTCGGTGCCGGTGACCGGCGGCACCGCAAGGAAATTGACGCCCAATCCCGCCGCTGACGTCCAACCGGTATTCACGCGCGATGGCAAGTTCATGATCGTGCGGGCGCAGCGGCGCTCAGGTTTCGAGTCCGATCGCTGGTACCTCGACATCTACGACCGTGCGAGCGGGGCAAAACGGACGCTGTTCGAGGCGCCTGATCTCTCGGTCAGCGACTTCAAGGTTGCGCCGGACGGAAGCGCGCTGGCCTTCATCGCATCCAGCCGCGGAGAAGAGCATCTCTATCGGCTGCCGCTGGACAGCGGCGGCGCCTCCGGACCGCCGCAGCAGGTGACACGCGGCGGCGCGGTGAGCGCATTCGACTTTGGCCGCGACTTCGCCATCGTCCTCAAATCGTCGTTGACGGCGCCGGCGGAGATCTATCGGCTGACGCAGGCGACAACGGACAATGCACAGCCGTTGACGCGTGAGAACGAGTCGTGGCTCGAGGATGTGAAATTCGAGAAGCCAGAGAGCATGACTGTCGCCGGGGCGGGCGGCACGCCCGTCCAGTACTGGCTGATCAAACCGCCGCAGTTCGATCGGTCGAAGAAATACCCGGTGGTGTTCCTCATTCATGGTGGTCCGCAGGGCGCCTGGGAAGACGCCTGGTCCTACCGCTGGAACCCGTCGTTGTGGGCGGCGCAGGGCTGGGTTGTCGCCGCGCCGAACCCGCGCGGCTCGACAGGCTTCGGTCAGAAGTTCGTCGACGAGATCACGCAGGACTGGGCCGGCAAGGTCATGGTGGATCTCGATGCCGTGTTCACTGCGGTGGCGAAGCTGCCCTACGTCGACGCGACGAAGCAAGGCATCGCCGGCGCGAGCTATGGCGGTTACGCGGTGAACTGGCTGATCACTCACTGCGATCGGTTCAAGGCGGCGGTGTCGCACGACGGCCTGTTCAATCTCGAGTCGATGGCCTACGCGACCGAGGAGCTGTGGTTCTCGGAATGGGAGTTCGGCGGCGTGCCGACGAGCGCGACCGCGCGCGAGCAGTTCATGAAGCTCTCGCCGCATCGCTCGGCGCAGAACCTGAAAACACCGACGCTGGTGATTACCAATCAACTCGACTTCCGCGTGCCCGTCGATCAGGGGCTGCAGCTGTTCACGGCGCTGCGCCGCCGCGGCGTGCCGGCCGAAGCGCTGGTGTTCGAGGACGAAGGGCACTGGGTGCTCAAGGCGCTCAACAGCAAGCTGTGGCACGAAACCGTGTTCAGCTGGATAAAGAAGTACCTGTCGAACTGACGTGCAGCCGGGCCTTCCTTTCGACCACGCCGAGGAACCGCTCCGCATCCATTTCGTGCGCACGCGGCGCGCGAGACGCTACGTGCTGCGCGTACGTCCGGACGGCGATCTTCGCGTGACGATCCCGCGCGGAGGATCGCAGCGCGATGCCCTGCGCTTCGCCGAGCGGCATCTCGAGTGGGCACAGCGGCAGCGGACGAAGGTGCTCGCCGCGCAGCGGCCGGCGCACGTGGAAAAGGCGTTGCGGGCACAGGCGGCGCGCGAGCTGCCGCCGCAGCTGCTGGCGCTCGCCGAGCGGCACGGTCTCGTCGTGACGCGCGTTTCGATCCGGAACCAGCGCTCGCGCTGGGGATCCTGCTCGCCGCGCGGACACATCGCGCTCAATTACCGGCTGATCCTGATGCCGCCGGACGTTCGCGAGTACATCCTGATCCACGAGCTGATGCACCTGCGGCAGCAGAACCATTCAATCCGTTTCTGGCGCCTCGTCGAGGCTGCATGTCCGGCATTCCGGGAAGCGGAACGCTGGCTCAAGCACCACGGTCCCTCGCTGCTTTAAAGAATAGGGAAGAGCGCAAGCGGAACCCTGGCGTGCGCAGGGGACGCGATGGCTGTTCGGATCTGGGAATCGGACCACGCGAATCCGGACAGCGGCCGCGCCCAATCCCATGAAAACAGGCGCGTTTTGCCCGGCACGCGGTTCGCTCTGATCGCCTCGTGGATCATCTCAGACAAGACGTTCTCTACGCCGTCCGGCGCCTGATCAAGGCCCCGGCCTTCACTCTGGTTGCGGTCGTCACGCTGGCGCTCGGCATCGGCGCGAACAGCGCCATTTTCAGCGTCGTCAATGGCGTGCTGCTGAAGCCGCTGCCCTATCCGGAATCGGATCGCCTCGTCGGCGTTTACCACGTCACCGAAGAAGGGAATCGCGCGGTCATGTCGGGGCCGAACTTCACGGACGTGACGCACGCTGCGACCACGCTGGAGAACGCGGCGGCGATTTCAACCGGACGGATGATCCTGACCGGCGAAGGGGAGCCGACCCGATTGCCGATCGCGGAGGTCAGCGCCTCGCTGTTCAACGTTCTGCGCGTCCGGCCGGAGATCGGCCGGGCCTTCAACGCCGACGAGAACACGCCCGGCCGTATCAACGTCGTGATTCTGTCGCACGCCCTGTGGTCGCAGCGTTTTGGCGGCGATCCGTCGGTCATCGGCAGGCGGATCACGCTCGACGGCGAGCCCAAGGAAGTGATCGGCGTCATGCCGGAAGGCTTCTCCTATCCGGAAGGACGCGACGCATGGCTGCCGATCGAATACGACCAGAACCTCGTCTCGAAGCAGCGGGGCGCGTGGTACCTGAGCGTCGTGGCGCGGCTCAAGCCCGGAGTCACGCCGGAGCAATCGGCCGCGGAAGTCGAGACGATCGGCCGCAATCTGGCGCGGCAGTATCCCGATTCCAACGACGGCGTCGGCATGACCACCTATCCGCTGCTCGAGTCGATGGTCGGCGATATCCGCCGGGCGGTGATGATTCTCCTCGGCGCGGTCGGGTTCGTACTCCTGATTGCGTGCACCAATGTCGCGAACCTGCTGCTCGCGCGCGCGGCGGCGCGCGGCTCGGAGATGGCGGTGCGCACGGCCCTCGGAGCCGGCCGCGGGCGCCTGGTGCGGCAGTTGCTGACCGAGAGCGTCATTCTTGCGATTGCGGGCGCCGGCCTTGGACTCCTCCTCGCCGTCTGGGGGGTCGAGCTTCTCGTCAATCTCAAGCCCGAGGGCATTCCACGCCTCGACAACGTCCGTGTCGACGGCGCGGTGATTCTGTTCACGATTCTGACTGCGCTCGTAACCGGCGTTCTGTTCGGTCTGGTGCCGGCATTCAGCGCCACTCGCGGCGTTTCGGCGTCGTTGAAAGAAGGCGGACGCGGAGCCGTCACGAGCCGCGGAGGCACGCGCGTTCGCGGCGTGCTGGTCGTCGCCGAGCTCGCGCTCGCCGTCATGCTGCTGGCCGGCGCGGGCCTGTTGATGCGAAGCTTCATGAAGCTGCAGGCGGTCGATCCGGGCTTCAAGCCGGAGCAGGCGCTGACGTTCGAACTCACGCTGCCGGAGGCGCGCTACAAGCAGGATCCGCAGCGGGTTGCCTTCTTCGATCAGCTGATGCCCAGGCTGCGCAGCCTCCCCGGCGTGCGCTCGGCTTCGGCCGTTATGGGTCTTCCGTTGAGCGGTCTCGACTTCATCATCTCGTTCGAAGTCGCCGGACGGCCCCCCGTTCCGCCATCGCAGCAGCCTGCCATGCAGGTACGGGTGGCGACGCCCGACTATTTCAGCAGCATCGGCATTCCGCTGAAGCGCGGCCGCGGATTCACCGAAGACGATCGCGCCGACACGCCGAAGGTCGTACTGATCACCGAGGCTGCCGCGCGGCAATTCTTCCCCGGTGAAGATCCAATCGGCAAGACGATCAAGCTCGGATGGGGGAAAGGCCCTGGCAAGCCGCGCGCCGGCGGCGAAGTCGTCGGCATCGTCGGCGACATCAAGGACGCCGGCTTGAGCGAGCCGAATCCGCCGCAGATTTATATGCCGCTGCGCCAGTGGCCCGTCTCGTTCATGACCGTGGTGTTGAAGACGGCAGTGCCGCCGACTTCACTGAGCGACGCGGTGCGGGCGCAGGTCGCGGCCGTCGATCCCAACCTGCCGCTTTCGAACGTCAGGACGCTTGACGCGATCCTGGCCAAATCCATCTCGCAGCAGCGCTTCTACATGACGCTGCTCACTATCTTCGCCACCGTAGCCCTGGCGCTCGCCGCGATCGGGATCTTCGGCGTCCTTTCGTACGCCGTGTCGCAGCGTACGCGCGAGATCGGCATCCGCATGGCGCTTGGCGCCCAGGAGCGCAGCGTCATCGGCCTCATCGTGCGCCAGGCCATGCTGCTGGTCGGCGCCGGCGTCGTGGCCGGAACGGTGTTCGCGCTGTTCCTGTCGCAGACGATGACGAAGCTGTTGTTCAGTATTCGTCCGACCGATCCGGCGACGTTCGCCGCGGTGGCCGCGGTGCTCGCGGCAGTCGCGTTGTTCGCCAGCTATCTTCCCGCCCGCCGGGCAACCCGCGTCGATCCCATCGTCGCGCTGCGCACGGAGTAGCCCTGCGGCGTACCGGTCCGGTGAACCGGACTTCCGGACTACCGGACCGACGGCGTATTCCAGCGAACCTGTTATAGTTGGGGTTTCGCCGTGGAATACCTGCTCAAGCAGTACGGCCTCCATCAGGGGGCGCTCGAGATTCAGTACATCGAGGAGTTCTTCCTGGACTTTCCCCGGAAGAAGACCGCCGCCGAAGTGATTGCGCGACTCAGCAACCGCGATCACCAGATTTTGATGGCGGAGGCGCCGCTTCCCGACGACCCGGGCACGGTCGTGCCGGTATCGTTCAAGGTGGCGCACGAACTGCGCTCCAACGAAAACGATCCGAAGCTCGCGGATCTGGTGGCGCAGCTCGAAGACGTCGTCGAGTTCGATGGCCGGCGTGTCCTTTATCAGTGGATTGGCGGGACCCGCAGCGACTGGCGCGGCCAGGGACATTTCCGCGCGCTCACCGAGGAACAGGAAGTCTGGGCCCTGAGCAACGGCTTCGACGAGATCCTGGTCAAGACCAAGAACAAGTTCTACGAGATGCGCGCCGCCCTGGCGCAGCTGCATTACCACGTCGTCCGCTTCGTGCCTTCGACGACGCACACCGGCGAGTCGAAAGTGTTTCTGAGCAAGCGGCTCGGCCAGCACGTGCTCGACACTCACCGCAGCCGGCGCTCGTTGACCCGCCGCGACAGCTGACGCCGCGCCGCCCGGCCGCCCGAACCGCCCGGGGTCAGGTCTGCAAAACGGCCGTTCCTGGGGTCAGGTCTGTAAAACGGCCGTTCGTGGGGTCAGGTCTGTAAAACGGCCGTTCGTGGCGTCAGGTCTGTAAAACGGCCATTCGTGGGGGCAGGTCTACGGCGCGCCGCAGCCTTCGGCTTCAGGCGGAAGCCCGCTGCGTTCAGCGGAGACCGATCGTCAGACGCCACGTATGATCCGCATGTGGCTGAACTTCTCGACGATTATCGGCTCGTCGCCGATCCAGCGGCGCTCGAGCGCGCCGGTCTGTTCGTCGCCGAAGGACGGCTGGTGGTCGAGCGCCTGCTCGCGGATGGACGTTACCGCGTGCACTCAGTGCTGGTTACTCCCTCTGCCGCCGCCGCACTCGAGCCCGCGCTGTCGATGCAGCGGAAGGGCGACGTGTTCGTCCGTGAGCCAACTGTCCTGGCGGACCTCACCGGGTTTGATTTCCACCGCGGCTGTCTCGCGCTCGCCTATCGGGAACAGCCGTCGATGGCGATTCAGGAACTGTGCCGCGCCACGCGCATCCTCGCTATCGAGGGTGTCGCGAATCCCGATAACATCGGCGGTCTCTTTCGCGCCGCATTCGCTTTCGGCATCGATGCCATCATGCTCGATTCGACCGCAGCCGACCCGCTCTACCGCAAGGCGATTAGGACTTCGATGGGAGCAACGCTGCGCGTGCCATACGCGCGCGGTGCCGATTGGGCGGCGATGTTCGGACAGCTGCGTTCATGCGGCTTCCGCGTCCTGGCGCTGACGCCGCACGGCGACGCCACTCCGATCGGGGAGCTGCAGGTCGGTCCGAGCGCGCGGCTGGTGATCGTCGTTGGATCGGAGGGCTCCGGATTGACCTCACGCGTGCTCGACCTTGCCGATACCAGGCTGCGCATCCCTGTCGATCCGCGCGCCGACTCGCTCAACGTCGTCGTCGCCGCGTCGATCGCGATGCAGGCCCTGCGGCCGTGATGACCAAGATCGCCGAAGGCCTGTTGCTGTTTCAATCGCGCCTGGATCCCATCGCGCAGCGCGCGCTCTGGCAGCAGTGCCGCGAGCTCGCCGAAGGACCGGTGCCGATGTACTCGCCGACCGTGCGCGGCGGAAAGAAGATGAGCGTCGGCATGCTCTGTCTCGGCAAGCACTGGAACGGCCTGACCTACCAGTACGAAGACCACCGCTCCGACTTCGACAATCTCGCTGTGCCAGAGATTCCAGCGAACATGGTCGCGCTCGCCCGCGCCGCCGCGTCCGATGCCGGCTTCACGATGAATCCGGATGTATGCATCATGAATTTTTACACCGCAGACGCGCGGATGGGCGTGCATCAGGACAAGGACGAGCGACGGGAGACCATCGCATCAGGAATTCCGATCGTGTCGGTGTCGCTCGGAGACGCCGCGCGCTTCGTGATCGGCGGCCTGGCACGCAAGGATCCGACGTCACCGGTTATCCTGCGCTCCGGCGACGTGCTGGTGATGGGGGGGCCGTCACGTCTGCGCTATCACGGCGTGACCCGCATCCTCGCCGGGACGGCGCCGGAAGGGCTCGGACCTGGCAGGTTCAATCTGACGTTCCGGCAGTGGTAGTCCGTCAAAAAAGACAATTCGGAGCTGGAGGATGATCTTTCACATTTCAATGCCGGCGCTTCTTCTTGCCGTTTCAATCCAGCAGGCCGGTACGCTCAACGCGGAACTGCTCGCCCGAAATCTGCCGGTGCCCGCCGATGCCACGGATCTGCACGCGCGCATCACGAATCATGCCGTCCTTGACGATGCGCAGGGATTCGTCATCGCATACTACGAGCTGGGTCCGAGTGCGCCGGTGGAGGAATTGCGCGTCCGTGCCTTCGATCGCGGGACGCGTTCGTGGAAGGTGGCGAAATTCGCCGAGCCGATTGGTTCGGTGTTGTCGATTCACCGCGGCGGCGCATTTCTCTATGTCACCGGACACAGTTCGCCGTCGGCGGCCCCGCTGTTGGTGTTGACCCGCGATCTCAAGGCACAGCGGGAGCTCGACGGCTGGGCGATGTTGGTGCTGCCCGATGGCCGAGTCGTGTTTCATCGCAGCATGATTCACTTCGCACCCACACATGCTGCGGCCATCGCGCTGTACGATCCCGTTCTCGACCGCGAAACAGCGATTTACCCGGCTGACTCCGTACGCAACGAGCGCGGTATAGAGCGCATTCCAGGAACGGACCTGCACGTGGATCGCGCGATCGATGCGGTGAAGGCGGGCAGTAAGCCCGGAACGATCGAGTTCGCGGTTGTCGAGCAGCGAATGCGTTTGAATCGGGCGCAGAGGGCCGATCCGGCTTCACCGGAGGCACGTTTTACGATGGTCTGCGATCTGACGGCCGCACGGTTCGTCTGTTCCCGACGGTAACGTCCGCTCAGCCTTCGCGCAACACGACTTGAGGATCCAGATCGAGGGCCCGCAGCGCCGGCAAGTACGCCGCGAGGCCCGCGACAACAGCCACGACAGCCACCACGACGACATAGGTGACGACATCGGCCGCTTCGATTCCAAATAGCATTCGGTTCATCGCCCGTCCCGATGCCAGCGCGGCGCCGACGCCCACCAAAACACCTGCGGCGATGCGCCATGCCGTGCGGATCAGCACGGCGCGCAGCACCGCCGCTCTCGGCGAGCCGAGGGCGAGACGGATGGCGAACTCCTTGCGCCGATGCGCGACTTCCAGTGCGACCAGACTGAAAAGGCCGAGCGCGGCGAGTCCGAACGCGAGCACAGAGAAGATCACGAACATCCACATGGTCAGGCGCCATGGCGCCTCCGCACGGCCGACGACCGTCTCCATGGTCGTCACACCGTCGATGACCGCGCCGGCATCGAGTTGCCGCGCGAGCTGCCGGATGCGTGCGGCGAGCGCGCGTGGATCGCCTGACGCGCGGACGACGACGTTGTCTGCAGGGATCGCGACCTGCAGCGCCGGATCGTAGATGTCGAGCTGCACCTCGCCCAGTGCGTGATACCGAACGTCGCTGACAACGCCGACGACGGTGCGGAGCGCCAGGGCTCCTCCGCCGGGCGTATAGGACTGCATCCTCAGCCGCTTGCCGAGGGGATCCTGGCCGGGCCACAGACGCTTCGCCGTCGACTCGCCGACAATCGCCACACGCGGCCTGTCGCTCGTGTCCTGGTCTGTGAACAGACGCCCGGCATGAAGCGGGATTTTCAACGTTTCGAAGTATCCCGGGGTCGCGATCTGGTGATTCAGGATCGGACTCGCCTTCGCGCTGTCACGTGTGATCGGCTCGCCGTCGAGAAATGCGCGGATGCCGTCGCCAATCGGGCCGAGCATCAGCGGCCGCAGATAGACCGCGCCGGCGGCCTCCACCTCCGGCAGCTCGCGCACTCTCGCAAGCAATTGCGCGAGCCGCTGATTGGCTGGAACGGTGCCTGCGCTCGGCTGGACAGTCAACGACAGTACACGATCGGCAGTGAAG
>JBKPSE010000353.1:0-4647 GCA_046765855.1 Acidobacteriota bacterium
ATGTTCTCTCGTACTAGGGCATGCACCCGATCCGTCGTGTGTACCAGGTGACACGCGACCTGAGGGCGAGAGATGGCGCCGCTCATGAACGAGAAGGGCACAGGCGGATCGTCACCGAGTTGCTCGTCGAAGCGCGAGAAGTCGATGCTGCGCCTATGCAGACGCGGCGGCGTTCCCGTCTTCAGTCGACCCCAGGAGAAGCCGAACGACTTGAGCGACTCCGCAAGATCGCGCGAGGGAGGTTCCCCCGCCCGTCCCGAAGGCCGCCGTTCGTCGCCGATGTGAACCAGGCCATTCAGAAACGTGCCGGTCGTCACAATCAGCGCGTCGCACGAGTACGTGTCGCCGTCTTCGAGCGCCAGACCTGCGACGCGCCCGTGTTCGACGACAATGCGGCCGGCCCTGCCGACGATCCACGAAAGGTTCGGTTCGCGCTCGAGCGTCTGCCGCACCCACGCCCCATATCCGCGCTTGTCGGCCTGGGCCCGCGGCGACCAGACCGCCGGACCGCGGCTGCGATTGAGCAGCTTGAACTGGATGGCCGTGGCATCGATCGCAAGCCCCATCAATCCGCCGAGCGCGTCAATCTCTCGAACCAGATGGCCCTTCGCCGTACCGCCGATCGCCGGATTGCACGGCATGTGCGCCACCGTGTCGCGCGTCAGCGTGCAGATCGCCACGTCGCGGCCCATGCGCGCGGCCGCCCACGCCGCCTCCACTCCCGCGTGGCCCGCGCCGATGACGAGGATCTCGTGCCGCTTCATTGTGGACTGAATTATTTCCCTATACAGAAGCGCTCGAAAATCGTGGTCAGGACTTCGTCCTGCGGCCGCGCGCCGGTGATCTCATCGAAGCAGCCGCGCGCCTCGTGCAGGTCGGCGAGCACGCACTCCTCGGGCTGACCGGCGTCGGCCGCGGCGGCCGCGCGCTCGAGCGCGCCGCGGGCTCTCTCGAGCAGCGCTGTGTGCCGCTGATTCGCGATTGCCGCGCCTTCGCGGCAGTGCTCGATCCCGGCGCGCCCCAGCAGCGCCGCGCGCAGCGCTCCGATCCCTTGATCCGTGACGGCGGACACCTCCACCGCCTCGGGGTCAGGTCTGTAGATCGGCCCTTCGGGGTGCCAGATCGCGGGGAGATCGCATTTGCTGACGACGACGATCCTCGGCCTGCCCGCCGTGGCGCGCAGGATGTCCCAATCGTCGGACTCGAGCGAGCGCGACCGATCCAGAACGACGAGGACAACGTTGGCCACGTCCGAGGCCTGGCGTGCGCGGACGATACCTTCCGCTTCGATCGCGTCGCGGGTCCCGCCGCGCTGACCGGCGGTATCCACGAACGTAAACGGCACACCGCCGATATCGACGCGCTCGGTGAGGAGGTCGCGCGTCGTCCCGGGCACGTCGGTGACGATCGCGCGCTCCGCGCCGGCGATGCGGTTGAACAGACTCGACTTGCCAACGTTCGGACGGCCGACGATCGCCACGGTGATGCCTTCGCGAATCACGCGGCCTCGCCGCGCATCGGCGAGCAACGCGTCGAGCGCATCGAGCGTCATGGCGATGTCGCGTCGTGCCGCTTCGCGCGCGACGAAGTGGTACCCCTCCTCCGGAAAATCCAGCGACGCTTCGAGCGGCGCGATCAGGTCGAGCAGACGCGCGTCCATCTCTCGGATTCTTGCGGTCAGCGTGCCTTCGAGCTGATCGAATGCGATGCGCGCCTGCAGCGGGGTGACGGCATCGACGAGGTCGCGGACGGCTTCCGCCTGCACCAGATCGATTCGCCGATTCAGGTAGGCGCGAAAAGTGAACTCGCCCGGGTTGGCCAGCCGCGCGCCCGCTGCAATCGCGGCCCCCACGATCGCGCGAAGCACCACCGGACTGCCATGCGCCGACAACTCGACGACATCGTCGCCGGTATACGAATGCGGTGCTGGGAAGCAGGTGACAACGACCTGATCGATCGGCGCGTCATCACTGTTGGACACCGTGCACAACGTCGCATGACGCGGCTCGAACGAGGCGCGACGCGTCAGCGAACAGGCGATTGCCTGCGCCGACGGACCGCTGAGACGAACGACGCCGATCCCGCCGTGACCAGGAGGTGTTGCGATGGCGACGATTGTGTCGTCGGTGGCGAACATGGGTGCGCGTGGATCGTGGCTCGTGGTTCGGAAAACCGAACCACGAACGACGATCCAACTATTTCTTGGAAATGATGACGGTCTTCAGGAACGCGTCGCCGATGCTCTCCGACGACATGGACGGATCCTCCGCGACAGTCAAGTGGACGAGGCGGCGCGAGTACGGATTGAGCGGCCCCATCTCCTGCGGGCCGGACATCTTTGCCTTCTCCATCGTGAAGCGCGTCATCTGGCGCAGCTCGTCGTCCTTGCTCTTGCGGTAGCCCATGCAGTCGACCACGAAGCTGCGGTCGTCGTCGAGCTCGCGGCGGAAGCCGGTGTTGACGATCTGCTGCAGGGCGTCGAGCGCTTCCCCTTTGCGTTTGAGCAGCACTTCGCCGCCGTCGCCCGAAATTTCAATGCGGATGGCGTCGGGCGTGTCGACGACGTCGACCTCGAGGTTGAGGCCCATCGCAACCACCACGTTGCGCACGAGGGCGCCGGCTCTCTCCTGGACGCTCATGGTAACTAGCGCTCCTTCGCCTGGTCGGTCTTCCCACCGCCGATGTTCTTGACTCGCCGCTCTGCCGGCGGACGCACGTTGCGGACGACTGGCGGTCCGATGAGACGGTTGGTGATCATCTGCTGGCCGATGCCCCAGACGTTGCTGACCGTCCAGTAAATCACCAGTCCGGCGGCGGAATACGCCATGAACACCGTGAGCATGAGCGGCATGATCAACATCACGCGCTGCTGAACGGGATCGACGGTCGACGGCGTCATCTTCTGCTGGATGAACATCGTGATGCCCATCAGCGCCGGCCAGACGAACCACGGATCGTGCGCCGACAGGTCTTTCACCTGCAGGATGAACGGCGCGCCGCGCAGCTCGATTGCCACCGAGAGCATCGAGTAGAACGCGAACAGCACCGGCAGCGTCAGCAGCATCGGCACGCAGCCGCTCGCCGGATTCACGCCCCGCTCCTTGTAGAGCGCCATGATCTCCTGGTTCATCTTGGCGCGGCCAGGGTCGGTCATCTTCAGCTTGGCGTAGCGGTCCTGGATCGCCTTCATCTCCGGCTGCACTTCCTGCATCTTCCGCATCGACACCACGCTCTTGTGGCGCAGCGGGAACATGGCCAGGTTGATGAGGACGGTCAGGATGATCAGCGACCAGCCGTAATTGCCGACGTAGCCGTTGATCCACTTCAGCGCGCGCAGCAGCGGCACGACGAGCCAGGCAAACATGCCGAAGTCGATCGCGCGCACGAGATCGCGATCGACCGCCGCAAGCACATCGAAGTCCTTCGGACCGGCGAAGTAGGTCGCGGTGATCGGCGAGGAAGGAAACCGCGCGGACCAGGAGACGTAGTGGGCGCCGTCGGGATTGTCGGGCAGCACCGCGTCGACAGCGGAGTAGTCGACGCGCAGCGCCTGCGCCGGCTTGACGATCGCGGTCAGGAAATAGTGATCGTCCACCCCGGCGAACCCGAATGTGCCTTCCTGAACCGGCTGCGCGGCGATCTTGTTCGGTGCAACGCGCGAGACCTTGCCGTCCTTGAAAAAGATCGGCTGCGGCGCGGGATTGTAAGTACGCGATTTGACCGTGATGCCGCTGCCCAGGGCAGGACCCCACTTAATCGTGGCGGGCACCGGCTGCCCGTCCTTCGTCACCGATGCGGTGACGTTCAACGTATAAGGCTTGCCGGCTGCCACCGCGAACTTCTTCTGGACGCGTACGTCTCCGGTCGCGTACTCGAACTGTGCTTCCCAACCGTTTCCCGAGCGCGATTCGTTGACCTCGAAGGGCGCTTTCGCCAATACCGCCGACAGTGCGGCGTCGTCCACCGCAAGCTCGAACGGCAGCGCCGAGTTTGCGGGCGCGTGCCCGGCGACCAGTTCGTAAGGTTGTCCGTGATCGTCGTGGTACTTCTTCAGCTGCCAGCTCTTGATCGCGGCGCCGCGCGGCGTGAAGACAATGCGCTCGTTCGCGTTTTCGAACGCGACTTCACGCGCCGCCACCGCTTCAGCCGGAGCGTTCTGCACCGAAGGAGCTGGATTCGCTGGTGCCGGCGCTGATGCGTTCGGCGCCGTCGCGGTCTTGCTGGCCTGGACGGGCTTCTGATCCGCTTCGGGTGGAGATGGAAACATCGCCTGGTAGGCGTAGAGCACCAGGAACGACAGCAGAACCGCGATCAGAACTCGTTTTTCCATCACGTACGACGCGACGACGTGCGAGCGGGCACCGGATCGAATCCTGACCGGCCGAACGGGTGGCACGCGCTCAAGCGACGCAAAGCGAGAACGGTCCCACGGACCGGCCCGTGGCGTTCCAGCGCCTCGATCGCATATGCGGAGCAGCTCGGCAGGAACCGGCAGGATCCGCCCAACAAGGGGGACAACGTGAGTTGATACAGGCGCACTGTCCCGATGAGGAGCTTTACTGTCATTACTTTGACAGCCCCGCGCGCTTCAAGGTGGAGGCGTAGTCGACCGCGATGTCCGCCGCCTTCGCCGTCGTGGCAGCCCCT
>JBKPSE010000354.1:0-9363 GCA_046765855.1 Acidobacteriota bacterium
TGACTGTGCCTCTCTCTAGCGTTTTGGGCCGTGTTCAGGCGGATCAGGGCGGTCGAGCGATTTCAGGTACCGCAGGTTCGCGATCGAGGCGCGACTGCGCAGGCGTTCCAATTCGGCCGCGACCTGCTGTGAAAAGTGTCCGCGCTGCTGTCCGTCCAAAATGCAGTCCTCGATTTCAGCGAGCGACGATCGCGCGGAATTGAAGTACGGCTTCTGAGGTTTGTGCTTGTACTTCGCGAAGCCTTCTGCCTGATTGCGGCAGACCGACGAGATCGCTTCCCGCATGTTGCTCGCAAAGCGGCAGTCCCTCGCCGCAGCTGTCCCGACCGCCGTGTGCTGAATGATCAACTGCCGCAGTTCATTCGCCAGTTGCCAGCAAATCAGATCCTGATGCCGCTTTGCCATGCGAGCCGCAAAGGCAGAAAGCGTGCCTGCCGTCGAACGGCCCGTTTTGCGAATGAATTACAGGGGCTGTCTCGTTTCTTCACCGCGGGTACGATCTTCCTGCCAGCCCGTGGCCGAGCACCCTTAGCACCTTTAGCACCCCTAGCACCCCGCACCTCTAGCACCCCTAGCACCCTAGCACCCCGCACCTCCAGCACCCGCCCGCACCCTAGCACCCTCAGCACGACACATCCTCCTTTAGTACAATCGAGAGATCATGCCCTCCCGTTTCTATCTGACGACGGCGATTGATTACGTGAACAGCCGTCCGCATCTGGGCACCGCCTACGAGAAAATCACCGCTGACGCGATTGCGCGCTACAAAAGACTCACCGGAGCCGAGACCTGGTTCGTCATGGGCAATGACGAACACTCGCAGAACGTGTTCAAGCGCGCGAAGGAGCTGGGGCTCGATCCGCTCGCCTACTGCGATCAGATGGAACGGGAGTTCCGCGAGACGTGGGACCTGCTGGACGTCTCCTACGACGACTTCATTCGTACCACACAGCCGCGGCACAAGGTTGCGGTACAGGAACTGGTGCGCCGGATTGGCGCCGCCGGCGACGTCTACGAAGGCTTTTACGAGGGCTGGTACTGCGTCGGCTGCGAGGCGTTCAAGCAGGAAAAGGATCTCGTCGAGGGACGATGTCCACTGCACGGTGCCGTCGAGTGGATCAAGGAGAAGAATCACTTTTTCCGCTTGTCGAAGTACACGCAGCCGCTGATTCAGCTGTTCGAGCAGCAGCCGCAGTTCCTCGAGCCCGACGTTCGACGCAATGAGATCCTGAAGCTGCTCGAGGCCGGCCTCGAAGACATATCGATTAGCCGCGCGGGGCAGTCCTGGGGCATTCCCGTTCCACACGATCCGAACAGCGTCGTCTATGTCTGGTTCGACGCGCTGATCAACTACGCGGCGGCCGTGGGATTTGGCAGCGATTACGACAAATTCGCCAAGTGGTGGCCCGCCGATCTGCACGTCATCGGCAAGGACATCACCCGCTTCCACACGGTGATCTGGCCGGCGATGTTGATGAGCGCCGGCTTGCCGCTGCCGCGGCAGGTGTTTGGCCACGGGTTCGTGTCCGTCGACGGACAGCGGATGAGCAAGACGCTCGGCAACGTCGTCGATCCCGCCGACGCCGCGCGCAAGTTCGGCGTCGATCCGCTGCGGCTGTACTTGATCAAGGAAGTCACTTACGGCGGTGACGGCGACTTCTCGTGGTCGCGGTTTCAGGAGCGCTACAACGTCGATCTCGCGAACAACCTCGGCAACCTCGTGAGCCGCATTGCCGCGATGAGCGAGAAGTATCGCGCCGGCCGCGCGGCGCCGGCCGAAGCACCGGGACGGTTGGCGGACGTGGCCGCAACCGTGCTCCGCGATTATCACGACGCGATGGAGCGGTACGCGCTCGAAGGCGGAGCCGCGGCCGTCTTTCGTCTGATTGATGCGGCGAACGAGTACATCGCCGAGACCGAACCATGGGCGCTGGCGCGTGACGAGCAGAATGCCGCGCGTTTGAGTCAGGTGCTGTTCGACGTGGCAGAGGCACTCCGGGTGGCCGGTATTCTGCTGCTACCGATCGTCCCCAAGTCCGCGGCCGAGATCCTGCGCCGCGTCGGCGAGGCGGGCGATGCACGCGAGATCCGACTCGAGCACGCGCGTTGGCGCAACGAGGGGGAGCGCGTCATTCGCAAAGCCGATGCGCTGTGGCCCCGCACAGAGACAGCGGCCAGGGGCGCAGCGCCGTCAATCGCCGCAAGTGCGCCCGCGGCGCAGCCGCAGAGGAGCGAGAAGTTGACCGAGCACACGACAAAACCGTCAAACGCTGAACCTTCGGGTCCTTCGAGTCCTTCGACTCCTTCGAGTCCTTCTGGCTCCTCGAACGATCGCATATCGATCGATGACTTCATGAAGATCGATCTGCGCGTCGCCAGGGTGCTGGCGGCCGAGCGAGTGCCAAACTCGCGCAAGCTGATGAAGCTCTCCATCGACGTCGGTACGGAGCAGCGCACACTGGTTGCCGGCATTGCCGAGGCGTATGAGCCGGAGCAGCTGGTCGGCAAAACCGTCGGCATCGTGTTCAATTTGAAACCGGCCAAGCTGATGGGAATCGAATCGAACGGCATGATCCTCGCGGCCAGCCCCGAAGGGGGCAAGCCCGTGCTCGTCGCGTTCGATGGCGACATCGCGCCCGGCGCCCGCATTCGATAGCGGCGAACGAGCGGCCGCCACTCTGAATGATCGATTCCCATTGCCATCTGGCGGACGAAGCGTTCGTCAGCGATCTCGACGGCGCCATCCACCGTGCGCGCGAGGCAGGCCTGTCATCCGCCTTGTGCATCCTCGCCGCGGGGGACGAACCCGAAGCCGCTCGCGCGCGCATCGTCCGGGACAAATGGTCTGCCGTTCGCTTCGCCACGGGCGTACATCCGCATTCAGCCGGCGACTTCGCCGGCCGGGTGGATGCTTCCGTAGCGACGACGCGGGCCCATGCGGACGCGTTCGCTGCGTGCGGCATCGGCGAGATCGGCCTGGACTACCACTACGACTTCGCGCCGCGAGACCTGCAGCGGCAGGTGTTCGCGGCGCAGCTCGCGCTCGCGCGCGACCTGAACCGGGCGGTCATCATCCACACGCGCGAGGCGAGCGACGACACGTTTGCACTGCTCAGGGAGAGTGGCGGTGTGCGCGGCGTCTTTCACTGCTTCACCGGGGACGTCGCGATGGCGCGGCGCGCTCTCGACATCGGCTTTTATCTTTCCTTCGCCGGCATCGTCACCTTTCCGAAGGCGGAAGCGCTGCGTGAAGCCGCCCGCATCGTCCCTGCCGACCGGCTGCTCGTCGAGACCGATAGTCCCTACCTCGCGCCCGTTCCGTATCGCGGTAAACGGAACGAGCCCGCGTACGTGGCGCGCGTAGTGGAATCACTCGCTCAGACCCGCGGCGTGGCTCCGGAAGCGCTTGCCGAACAGACGAGCAGCAATTTCGTGGCTCTTTTCGGTCCGTGCTGAGGTTTGATATTGTGAAGTGCCACCTGGCGACATCCCTTTGAGCGACACCGCCCAGAAACTCCCCGTGACTGCGGATCTGGCGCAGATCTTCGAGCCGATCCGAGAGGATCTCGAGCGCGTCGAGCACGAGTTCGAGCGCCGGATCCAGTCGCGGGTGGCCCTCATCCCCGAAATGGGGAAGTACATCCAGAAGAGCGGCGGCAAGCGGGTTCGGCCGGCCGTGTTGCTGATGGCGGCGCGCCTCGGCGGGTATGCCGGCGATCGTGCCGTCCTGAATGCATCGGTGGTGGAATTCATTCACACCGCAACGCTGGTGCACGACGACATCATCGACGGCGCCGACGTCAGACGCGGCCGTCTTGCCGTGCACTCGCGTTGGGGCAACGACATCACCGTTCTGCTCGGCGATTACCTCTACATCAAGTCGATGGCGATGGCGCTGACGCAGGACTCGCTCGAGATCGTGCGCCTGCTCTGCGACGTGACGCTGCGGATGATCGAAGGGGAGCTCTATCAGCTCACCAAGACCGGCGACGTCGACATCACCGAGGAAGAGCACTTCGAAATCATCCGGCGCAAGACGGCCTATCTCTTCGGCGGCTGCGCCCAGATCGGCGGCGTCCTCGGCAACGTCACCAAGGAGCAGGAGCTCGCGCTCCGCGAATTCGGCTTCAATCTCGGGGTTGCGTTTCAGCTGGTCGACGATTTGCTCGACTACACAGCCGACGAGACCGCGCTCGGCAAGCCGGTCGGCGGCGACCTGCGCGAGGGCAAGGTCACGCTGCCGATCATTTACCTGCTGCAGCGCGGCGGGGCCGACGCGGACGGGTTGATTCGCGGCGTCGTCTCCGAGCGCGCCGTGACCAAGGACCAGTGGCGCGAGATCATCCGGATGCTGCGCGAGCTGAACGCACCGGAACTTGCCTACGAGAAGGCGACCGAGTACGCGAGGATCGCGAAGGCGTCGCTCGACGTGTTCCCGCCGAGTCGTGAACGTGAGGCGCTCAAGGCGCTCGCGGATTACGTGCTGTCCCGAGACAGATGACTCAAATGGCCTGAGGCTCCGGGGCTGCCGGCTCATGCTGGCCCAAGCCCGAAGCCGGCGTGCGCCCTGAGTCCTGAGTCATGAGTCAGCCACTCGATCGCCTGCGGCAGCTGCGCGACGAAATCCGCCGCCACGAAGAGCTCTACTACCAGCACAACGCTCCTGAAATCTCGGACGAGCAGTTCGACCAGCTCCTGCACGAACTCGAGCGGCTCGAGGCGGAGCATCCGGATCTCGTCACGCCTGACTCGCCGACGCAGCGGGTCTCGGGCACGACCACCGACGGCTTCGCGACGGTCGAGCACCTCGTGCCGATGCTCAGCCTCGACAACGCCTATAACGAGGCCGAGCTGCGCGCGTTCGACGAGCGCGTGCGCAAGGGCGCTGGCCTCGGGGACGCTGCGGTCGAATACGTCGCCGAACTGAAGATCGACGGTCTGAGCATCGCGCTGACGTACGAAGACGGACGGCTCGTGCGCGGCGCCACGCGCGGCGACGGCATGCGCGGCGAGGACGTCACCCCGAACGTCCGCACGATCAGAGCGATTCCGCTCGCGTTGAAGTCGCCGATCCCGGGGCGCATCGAAGTTCGCGGCGAGGTCTTCCTGCCGCGCGCGCAGTTCGAGCGCATCAACAAGGAACGCGAAGACGAAGGGCAACCGCTGTTTCAGAATCCGCGCAACGCCGCCGCGGGGACGATGAGAAATCTGGAGCCGGCGCTCGTCGCCAAGCGACGCCTGTCAGCCTTCGTCTACCAGCTGGTTGCCCCGGGTCGAGATCTCCCGCCGCAAGCCGGAAGCTACCTGAAGTCTCATGCGGACACTTTGCGCGCCCTGAAAGATGCAGGCCTGCCGGTCGAAACGCATTGGCAGCGCTGCACGGGCATCGACGCGATCATCGCCTTCTGCAATCAGTGGGCGGAGGCGCGCAAGGAACTGGAATTCGACACCGACGGCGTCGTCGTCAAGGTGGACGACCTGGCGCTGCGAGAAAGGCTTGGGACCACCGCGAAATTTCCGCGCTGGGCAACGGCGTTCAAATTTCCGGCGCAGCAGGCGCACACCAAGCTGATCGCGATCGAGGTCAACGTCGGACGAACGGGCGCCAACACGCCGTACGCGGTGCTCGAGCCGGTGTTCGTCGCTGGATCGACGATCTCGATGGCCACGCTGCACAACGCGGAAGACATCGCGCGCAAGGACTTCCGCGAAGGGGACACCGTGGTGATCGAGAAGGCGGGCGACGTGATCCCGCGCGTCGTGGCGCCGATTCTCAGCCTGCGGCCGCCCGACGCCAAGCCGTGGGTCATGCCGACGACGTGCCGCGCCTGCGGCAGCGTGCTCGCCCGCGACGAGGAGGAAGTCGTCTGGCGCTGCGAGAACTCGTCGTGCCCGGCGCGTCTGCGCCGCAGCCTGGAGCACTTCGCGTCCCGCAGCGCGATGAACATCGAAGGACTTGGCGAATCGCTCGTCGACCAACTGATCGAACAAGGCCTCGTGCACGACTTCGCGGATCTCTATCACCTCACCGCGGAACAGCTGGAGGCGCTGGTGGTCGCCCCGAAGGACGCGCGATCCGATTCGCCGAGTCGAAGCGATCAGGAGGGCAGCGCGACGGCAGCGCGCGGAGTGCAGCGCAGACTGGGAAAAGTCGGACGCAATGTGTTCGAGCAGATCAAGCGGAGCCGTCAGAACGATCTGTCGCGTCTCGTCTACGGGCTCGGCATTCGCCACGTCGGCGAGAAGGCGGCTGCGACGATCTCGCGATACCTTCGGACGATGAGCGCCATCATGGATGCATCAGTGGAGTCGCTGCAGAGGATTCCCGAGATTGGCCCGGTCGTCGCCGCCTCGGTGCGCGCCTTTGCCGAGGAGCCGCACAATCGCGCCCTGATCGAGAAGCTCGCCGCCGCCGGCGTGAACATGGAGAGCCAGCAGCCCGCAGTCGACATCGACGCGCCGGGCCCGCTCGCCGGCAAGACCTTCGTGATCACCGGCACGCTCGACTCGATGACGCGCGAGGACGCGACCAAGGCAATCGAGGATCTGGGCGGCAAGGTGGCCGGTTCTGTGAGCAAGAAGACCACCTACCTCGTGGCGGGTGCCGACGCCGGCAGCAAGCTCGACAAGGCGCGGCAACTCGGGACAACAATCCTGAACGAGGCGCAGTTCCGCGAGATAATCGGGCGGTAGACCATGCGCGTTCTGACCGCCGCGCTCGTTTCCGCCGTTTCGCTGCTCGTCGGCATCATCATCGGCGGGGCGGCGCCGCCGGCCGGCGCGGTCGCACAACCGGTTCGTCCGATCGAGCGTACCGTCGGCGGCAAGCCCGCGGCAGTCGCCGCGGTCCCCGGCGTCGTGAACTTCGCGGATGTCGCCGAGCGGGTCAATGCCGCCGTCGTCAACATCGACGCCGCGACGCGCGCCGGACACGAGCGCCGTCGCCGCGGCCAGGAGGACGGACCCGACAGCTTCGGCGATCTCGACGTGCCGCGCCAGGGATCGGGCAGCGGCTTCATCATCGACCGGCAGGGCTTCGTCCTCACCAACTTCCATGTCATCGAAGATGCGGATCGAATCACCGTGACGCTCGCGGATGGACGCGTGGTCAAGGCGGAGATCGTCGGCGTCGATCCGGCAATCGACGTGGCGCTGCTGCGCATTCCGGCGACCAATCCGGTGGAGCCTGCGCCGCTCGGCAACTCCGACGAACTGCGCGTCGGCGAGTGGGTCTGCGCCATCGGCAACCCGCTCGGCTACGTGCACTCGGTCACCGTCGGCGTGGTCAGCTTCGTCGGCCGCAAGCTTTTCGACGTCAGTCTCGACGACTACATTCAGACGGATGCCGCGATTAATTTTGGCAACAGCGGCGGTCCGCTGATCAACGCCCGCGGCGAAGTCGTCGGCATCAATTCGGCGATCAGTTCGCGCGCGTCGAACATCGGGTTTGCCGTTCCCATCAACCAGGCGCTGGCCATTCTGCCGCAGCTGAAGACGCGCGGCCGAGTCTCGCGCGGTTTCATCGGCGTCGTCCTGACCGATGTCACACCGGAGCTGCAGCGCTCGTTGAAGCTGCCGGTGGCGCGCGGCGCACTGGTGCAGGACGTCAGCGGCGGCTCGCCCGCCGAACGGGCCGGCGTGCATCCCTACGACATCATCGTGGCGGTGGACGGCCGGGAGATTCTCACCAACGAGGAGCTGATTCGCGACATCTCGGGACGCGCGCCCGGGACGGGGGCGCGCCTCGATCTGCTCCGTGACGGCCGACGTCAAGTGATGCAGGTGAAGTTGACCGAGCGCCCGCGCGATCCCGGCGGCGCCGATCCATTGCCGGCGCAGCGGCGTCTCGCACCGCCGCCGTCGGCTGACCAGCCGCTCGGACTCAGCGTTCGCGACATGGATGCCACGTTTGCGCGCCGGATGGAGATTCCGTCGTCGGTGCAGGGCGTTGTCGTCGTCAGAATCGATCCGGCCGGCGCCGCGTTCGTCCCGGCGATGCGCCGAGGATTCGTCATCATGGAGATCAACCGGCAACCCGTCCGGTCGGTCGCGGATTTCGCGCGGATCGTCGCTGCCGCACGGACGGGTGACGCGCTGGCCTTTTATGGATACGATCCCGCGGTGGGGCAGCGCAGCATCATTCTCGCGACAGTGGATAGTAAATGAGTGCGAACGAACGAAGGCGGGTGAGCCACCTGAATGGAGCGGGACACGGCGTGTCCGCGAGAGAGCGTGCAGCGGGAATCCGCGGGGCGAAGCGCCTCGGGAGATCTCGATGAAAGCTCGGATTCTGGTGATTGACGACGAGGCGGAGATCCGGCGATCGGTGCGGATGATTCTCGAGTACGAGGGCTACGACGTGCAGGAGGCGTCGAGCGGGCCCGAGGGCGTGGCGCTGATCGAGCGCGAGCCGCCCGATCTCGTGTTCCTCGATATCAAGATGGGCGGCATGGACGGCCTCGAGGCGCTGCAGAAGATTCGCCAGTCCAACGAGTCGCTGCCGGTCGTGATCATTTCCGGCCACGGGACGGTGAGTACGGCCGTGGAAGCGACCAAGCTGGGCGCCTTCGATTTCATCGAGAAGCCGCTCGCCAGCGAACGCGTGCTGGTCACGATTCGCAACGCGCTGGATCAGGGGCGGCTGCGCGACGAAAACCGCTCGCTGAAGCGCGCGGTCGAGGCGCGGCACCAGATGGTCGGCGAGAGTCCGGCGCTGCGCCACATCTGGGACGCGATCAAGCGCGCGTCACCGACCAACGCCACCGTCTTGCTGCTCGGCGAAAGCGGCGTCGGCAAGGAGCTCGTCGCGCGCGCCATCCATCGCAACAGCCTGCGCAGCCGCGAGCGCTTCGTTCAGGTGAATTGCGCCGCGATTCCGGAAGAACTGATCGAGTCCGAGCTCTTCGGCCATGAAAAGGGCTCGTTCACCGGCGCCACCGAGAAGCAGATAGGCAAGTTCGAGCAGGCGGATCGCGGCACGATCTTCCTCGACGAAGTCGGCGACATGAGCGCCAAGACTCAGGCGAAGGTCCTGCGCGTACTGCAGGAGGGAGAAGTTGAGCGGCTCGGATCGGCGCGCACCATCAAGGTGGACGTGCGGGTGATTGCCGCGACCAACAAGGACCTCGAGGCCGAGATCGAGCGAGGGAACTTCCGCGAGGATCTCTATTTCCGCCTCAGCGTCATCCCGATTCGCGTGCCGCCGCTGCGCGATCGACGCGAAGACATCCCGGCGCTCGTCCGCCACTTCGTCGATCTGTTCAGCCGGGAGAACAACCGCCGTCCGCCGCGTTTCACGCCGGCGGCGTTCGAGTACATGCAGAAGGCGCGCTGGAAGGGGAACGTGCGCGAGCTGCGCAACAG
>JBKPSE010000355.1:0-3144 GCA_046765855.1 Acidobacteriota bacterium
GCCACGTTCTGCGCCCGCGCCGTCAGATCCCAGCACGCCATCTCCACCGCCGCCTTCGCCATGTTGTGTCCGCGGATGCGCGCCAGCGCGGGATAGACATGGCGCGGATCCCTGAAGCTGCGCCCGAGCACCAGCGGCGCAATGAATTCCCTGATCACGTGCCACGCGCCGGTGTTCGTCTCCGACGCGTAGTACGGATGGACGTCGGCGACGCATTCGCCGAAGCCCTGGACGCCGTCGGCTTCCAGTGTCACGAGTATGAAGGTCTTGTCGTAGACGCGCCCGAAGCTCGTCTCGAAGAACGCGACGAGCGGCAAGCGGATCAACCGCAGCTGCAGGCGCTCGATCTTCATAGCCGTAGCTTATACTCCACGAAGACGGTGCAGAGTTTTCGCCACATCGGAATCGAGGGACCGCCCGGCGTCGGCAAGTCGACGCTAGCCGATCGGCTGGGCGCGCGGCTCGATGCCGCGATGGTCCTCGACGAGAGCGACAATCCTCTGCTCGCCGACTTCTACTCGGATCGTCCGGGCGCCGGTTTCCAGGCGCAGCTGTTTTTCACGCTCTCTCGCCACCGCCAGCAGACGGCGCTGCGCCAGAGCGATCTTTTCAGCCAGATCACCATCTGCGATTATCTGTTCGAGCGCGACAAGATCTACGCCTACCTCAATCTCGACGACAACGAGCTGTTCATCTATCAGCGTCTCTACGAACTGCTGGCGCAGGACGTGCCGTCGCCCGATCTGGTGATCTACCTGCAGACGCCGACCGACGTGCTGCGGCGGCGCCTGAAAGAGCGGGCGCGTGCGAATCCGGAGCTGCCGCTGCTGGATGACGACTACGTTCGCGAGTTGAACGAGGCCTACAACCATTTCTTCTTCCACTACAACGCGACCCCGCTGCTGGTCGTCGAAACGTCGCAGTTCGACCTGTCGTGGGGTGACGAGGCGCTCGACGACCTGGTGAAGCAGTTGAACGGCATGGGCAAGGGCACCCGCTACTACGTGCCGCGGACAAGGTAAACTCACGCGATGGCCTGGTTCAAAAAGGTCAAGAAGCCGATCGAGCCCCAGGCGAACAAGGAAAGCCGGGTTCCCGAAGGCCTCTGGGTCAAGTGTCCGTCCTGCAGCGAGGTCATCTACAACAAGGATCTCGTCACCACGCTGAACGTCTGCCCGAAGTGCGCGCATCACTTCCGCATCGGCGCGGCCGAACGGCTGCGCATGCTGTTCGACGGCGAATGGCAGGAATACGACGCCGGGCTCCGCTCGGTCGATCCGCTGAAATTCGTCGACACCAAACCGTACAGCAAGCGTCTCGAGGCGACGATCTCCACGACCGGGATGCAGGACGCGGTGCTCTGCGCCACCGGACGGATCGAGGGCATCGAGACCTCCGTCGCCGCGATGGAATACACGTTCATCGGCGGCAGCATGGGCGTGGTCGTCGGCGAGAAGATCACGCGGGCGATCGAACGCGCCATGGAGCGGCGGCTGCCGGTCGTGATCGTGTCGTCGTCGGGCGGCGCGCGGATGATGGAAGGGGCGCTGTCGCTGATGCAGATGGCGAAGATCAGCGCCGCGCTCGCACGCCTGGATCGGGCGCGGCTGCCCTACATTTCCGTGCTGACCGATCCGACAACCGGCGGCGTGACCGCGAGCTTCGCGATGCTCGGCGACGTCAACATCGCCGAGCCGAAAGCGCTGATTGGCTTCGCCGGGCCGCGCGTGATCGAGCAGACGATCCGGCAGAAGCTGCCCGAAGGCTTTCAACGCAGTGAGTTTCTGCTCGAGCACGGCATGCTCGACCTTGTCGTCGATCGGCGCGAGCTGAAGGCGGCGATCGGACGCGTGCTGCGCTTCGGCCTGCCGGCCCCGCACGCCGTGCCCGCCGCGCCGGCGGCTGCAGCAGCGTCGCAGCCGTGAGCTCCGCGCGGCCGGCCGTCGACTTCCTTTTCAGCCTCGAACGGTTCGGCATGAAGTTCGGCCTGGCGAACATCGCCAGGCTGTGCGGCGCGCTCGGCCATCCCGAGACCGCGTTCCCCTCGATCATCATCGGCGGCACCAACGGCAAGGGATCGGTCACCGCGATGGTGGAGGCAGCGGTGCGCGCTGCGGGACACCGCTGCGCCCGCTACACCTCGCCGCATCTGACGCGGATCGAGGAACGCTTCGTCATCGACGGACGTGAGGTCTCACCCGAGCGGCTCGAGGAGGCCGCAGCGGTCGTCAAACGCGCGGCAGAAGAGCTGGTCGCGAGCGGCGCGCTCGAAACGCTGCCCACCTTCTTCGAGTGCACGACTGCAGTCGCATTCCTGCTGTTCGCGCAGGCCAAAGTGCAGCTCGCCCTGCTCGAGGTCGGACTCGGGGGTCGGCTCGACGCCACCAACATCGTGTCGCCGGTTGCGGCGGCCATCGTGTCGATCGATCTCGATCACGAGGCCCAGCTCGGCAACACGATCGCCTCGGTCGCCGCGGAAAAGGCCGGGATCATCAAGCCGGGTATTCCGGTGGTGTGCGGACCGATGCCTGATGACGCGGTCGCCGTGGTCGAGGCGGTCTGCCGCGAGCGGCATGCGACCTTGATTCGGACGGATCTCGACGCGCGTCTCGACGCGCGCGTCGAGGCGATTCCGCTGGCCCTGCGCGGCGCGCATCAGCGCAGCAATGCGGCAGTGGCGCTCAAGCTGCTCGATTTGATCGACGAAGACGCGAGTCTGGGGCTGCCGATCGGCGTCGATGCGATTCGCGCCGGCCTCTCCACCGCGTCCTGGCCGGGACGGCTGGAAGTCTTTCAGCGCGGCGGCTGCAGGGTGATCGTCGACGCGGCGCACAATCCGGCCGGAGCGCGCGCCCTCGCGTCTTACCTGAGCGAGAGCGAACCCGAAGGAGTGACGCTCGTGTTCGGCGCGATGCAGGACAAGGCAATCGCCGAGATGCTCGACGCGCTCGCGCCTTCGATCAGAGCGGTGGTCTGCACGACGGCGCCGAACCCGCGCGCCGCGTGCGCCTTGTCGATCGCGGCGCTGGCTCGCCGCGTCAGCGCAAGGATCGAGGCAATCGACGATCCGATCGAGGCGGCGCAGCACGCCTGCGGCATGGGCCGCACGGTCGTCGTCGCGGGCTCGATCTTCCTGATCGGGCC
>JBKPSE010000356.1:0-2141 GCA_046765855.1 Acidobacteriota bacterium
GCGTCGTACATCGTGACCTCCGCGTTGACAGACTACCGAACGCGGAAAGGGCAGTCATCGGACGGATTACCCAAAATCACCATCTCTTGAAATTGGGTAATTCTGTGTACGCGGCTCAGATGAGGTTGCGCTGGTACGCCCAGGCCGTGGCGGCGGAGCGGGTCGACACGCCAAGCTTGTCGAAGATGTTGCTGACGTGACGGGCGACGGTCTTCTCGCTGATGAACAGCTCCTCGGCGATGTGCCGATTCGTCTTGCCGGACGCAAGGAGGCGAAGCACCTGCGCTTCGCGTTCGCTGAGCGAGCCGACAGGCTCGCTCCCGGCCCGTTTCGATGGCTCGCCGATGCGCGCGAGGCAGAATTCGGCGTTGAGCTGCCTGAACAACCTGCGCGCGGCCTCGACGTCGAGGCGCCGGCCCTCGTGATCGCCCCGCCGCTCACAGACGCCGGCCATCAGCAGGCATGTATGCCCCTCTTCGTACGGCATTTCCAGATCGCGCCAGATCTCGGATGCCTGGCAGAGCAACGTCGCTGCACCTTCAACGTCGCCTTCGGCGAGGAGGACTGCGCCAGTCGCCTGGGCGGATGCCGCGTTCAGAAGGGAGGCCCCGATGGCGCTGGCGATCGTCGACAGCTCTCTCGCCGCCGCCCGTGCGTGTTCGAGATCACCGGCCGCCAGCAGGATGTCGACGGCAGCGGCGAGCATTCGCGCCCGAGCCGCTTGTGTCCGTGTGTCGAGGAGAAGGCTGCGGATTGAGGCTGCGGCGGCCTCGATCTCTCCCTGGGCGAGACGCAGCAGTGAGAGTCCCGGCTGCGGCTTTCGCCCGCGTTCGTTGGCCTGCATGTACCCCGCTTCGGCCTTCTCGAAATCACCGCGAAGCCGGTGAATCTCGCCGAGGCGGTAGAACGCCGCGCCTGCCGCCGGTCGGGACATCAGCAGCTCGCAGGCGTCCTGCGCGTCGCGGGCCGCTTCGTCCCACTTACCACGCAGCTGCAAGACCTCGGCGCGATAGAGGAGGCACTCGCCCCGATAGCGCACGAGGTCGGGTTGCGCGGCACACCAGCGCGCGAGTGCAGTGGTCCACTCGTAGGCGCGGCGCAGATCGAAAATCTCCTGGCATCCCTCCAGCACTGTGCAGTAGGCATCGCCCGCCAGCATCGGCGACACTTCTCCTGCGATCACCGCGACCATCGCTTCGTCGAGGAGGGCGACGCCCTCCGCAACGCGTCCGAGGCGGATCAAGGCGCGGCCGCGGCCCTGAGCGGCCTTGCATGCAAGATCACCATTCCCATATCGGCGGGCGATCTCCGCTGCCTGACTGAAGAGCGCGTCTCCGGCGGCTGGATCTCCTTGGACCACGCGTTGAATGGCCGACGGGATCAACAGAAATCCGCGGACGACGCACTCTATCTTCCCCTCGTCGAGGATGTGTTGGGCTCTCGCGAACCATCCGGATGCGGGAGCGATCGCGCCGCGGAATTGCAGTGCAACAGCGAGCCAGCAGGCGGATCGCGCGGCGCCTTCGCCGTCGCCGTGCTCGAGGAACCCGCGATGCGCCCGTTCCCAGAAAGCGTCGCTGTCGTCTTCCCGCCCATTGAGATATGCGGCCGTCGCGAGCCGTTCGAGGTCTTCGGGTTCCAATGGAGCGTCGCGGTCGGCCGCTGCGAACAGGCGATACGCCTCCGCCCATGTGTGCTGCTCGAAGGACTTCCGGGCACGCGCGAGTAGATGGATGCCGCTCATGCGCCTGTGGGGAATGGTAGATCGTCCGGGCCAGCAAGGGACGGCGCCTGAAAACCCGGTGGGCTCAGCGGTGCGATAGCTCCAGGCCGTGATGTCGATGAACGCCGTCTCTGGGATGCGAGCGCCTCTGGAACGGTGACGCGCGTGCGAATCGCGTTATTTCCCATTCCACGGCGTTCGATAGGAAACGAGACGGACGGGCGGCGGAGATGGAGCCGCTGCCCCAAGCGAGGCTGGGTGCGGATTGCGTGCCACGATTCGCCTAGGCGACGACGCGGACAACATGCGCGACGGCGCCGACCTACATCCTCGCCGAACGCGGTACGTAGAGTGGATTCTCGCGGATGCAGTTGCGATGAATCGTCATCGGATGACCTTCAAACGCCGCTTTCAGGAT
>JBKPSE010000357.1:0-3761 GCA_046765855.1 Acidobacteriota bacterium
GAAGACGAGCATGGACACGACGTTCGATCGCTGATCGCCGGCCGAGACCGCCGCTGGCCCGACGACTTCGCGCGCGCTCCGATTCGCGGCTATGCGGCGCCGCACGTGTTGACGCTCGACCTCGGCGCCGATGCGGATCGCGCCGTCCTGCTGCTGACCGGGTGGACAGGCTACGCGTTCTCGAGCGACAACGTCGCCGCGGCGCAGGCTGGCCTCGCGCTTCAGCCGCCGGTGCTGCAGATGCGCGACAGCACGGGATCGTGGGTTGACGTCGACCGCAACGTAGGATTTCCAGTCGGGCGGCCGCAAACCATAGCCGTGGACCTCGCCGGCAAGTGGCGCGGGCCATCGCGCGAAGTGCGCCTGTCGACGAACATGCCGATCTATTGGGACCAGATCCTCGTCGCGACCGCGGCCACGTCGCCGGTTCATACGAGCACTCTGGAGGCGGCGAGCGCGACGCTGCGCTGGCGCGGCTTTTCGGCCGCGACGAGTGAGGACGGGCGTGAACCGTTCGGCGCGGACTACGATTCGGTGGCGACGGGTTCGCCGTGGAAGAGTTTCCCAGGTGCGTATACGCGCGAGGGAGATGTCGGCCCGCTGCTCGAGCGCACCGACGACATGTTCGTGATCGCGCGCCCCGGCGACGAGATCGCCCTCACGTTCGACGCGTCCAGGATCCCGCCGGCCGCGCCAGGGCGCCGGCGCACGTTCCTGCTCTACGCCGACGGCTTCAGCAAGGAGATGAACATCAGGTCGGCCACGCCGGATTCTTTGGCTCCGCTGCCGTTCCACGCCATGTCGCGCTATCCCTATGGCGGCGGCGAAGCCTATCCACGCGACCGCGTTCATCGCGAGTACCTGGAGCGCTACAACACGCGCGTCGTTCGACGGGTTGTGCCCTCGATCGATTCTGTTGCAATAGGAAAACGACCATGAGCCTGCGCTATTCGGCCGCCGTCTGTCAGACGGATTTTGCCAATCCTCTCGATCGGGCGCAGATGCACGCCAGCACCGATCGCATGCTCGCAATGATCGACGCGGCGGTCGCGGGCGCCGCGCCCTTTCTGCCGGTGCGATTGATCGTCTTTCCGGAATTTGCCCACGCCGCCCCGATCTACCCGACTGTGCGGGAGCTGCGGGAACGGCTCGCGGTGCCGATCCCCAACGAGCACACCGAGCGGCTGTCGCGGAAGGCGCGCGAACACGGCGTCTACATCCAGAGCGGCTCGATGATTGAAACCGACAATCGCTGGCCCGACGCCGTCTTCAATACGACGTGCCTGATTGGACCCGAGGGTATTCTCTCCAGGTACCGAAAGGTGAACCCATGGATTCCCTATGAGGTCCACGCCAGCCCTCACGACCTTCCCGGCTATGACGAGCCGCTGTTCCCGGTCACCGACACGCCGATTGGCAGGATTGGCTGCGCCATCTGCTACGACTGGCTGTTTCCAGAGGCGATCCGCCAGCTTGCCGCGAATGGCGCCGAGGTCCTCGTGCGCGTCTCGGCCTACATGGATCCGTGGGGCGCGACGGAGCCGATGAACTGGTGGACGATCGTCAATCGCTGCCGCGCCCTCGAGAACACCGCGTTCGTCGTCGCCGCCAACCAGGGCGCCAGCCTGCGCCACTACCCGCCGTACTCGTGGCCGGGCGGCAGCCAGATCGTCGACTTCGATGGCCGGATCCTCGCGGAAGCCTGTCCGGGCCCCGGCGAGCGAATCGTTGTCGCACCGATCGACATCTCCGCGGTGCGCCACGAACGCGAGACGCGGTCGGGGCATCACATGCTCGCGCACCTGCGTACGGAGGCGTACCCGGTCTACCGCGCGCCCGGATACGATCCTGCCGGCACCAGCCTTTCATACGAACAGAATCTCGCGTCGATTGCGCGCGCCAAATCGCGGCTCATTGCCGCGACCGACACCGAGCAAGCGTCCGCCTCACACTAGAGGGGCTGGGAGATCACCGTGGCCGGTGTGATGCAGGTGTCGCCAACGCGGTCTATGTCGCTTCACGACCTGTCACTCGCCGCCCGCGCGCACGATCGTGAAGGCTCGGGTCATGTCGCCAACCGGGCGGCCATCGATGGTCACTACCGCACGAGCGACATACGCCCCGGGCGGCAGCAGTGACAGACGGATGGAACCGGCAGCGGCACGGACGCGAGGGTCGGCGCCCGCCGGCTGCAGCGATGCCGCCGCGCTGTCCACGACGTTGGATCCGCCGTCGGGGACGATCTCGAGCTTGACCGCAGCGCCGTCGAACGCGGCCGGTGAGTCGGCAAAGAGCTCCATGTAGGCGTGCAGCTGCGCACCGGTGATGTTTCCCGTCACGGTCGGCACGATGCTCTGTTCGTTCGTGCCCTGCTTTTCGCCGTCGCCGATGAGGAGCTGCGTCGCGCGGAACCGCGACAGACGGGTCATGTAAGCGCGGACGGGACGTTCGAGGCTGCCGCGGCGCCCCTTTGCGTCGACGACGGCGGCCTTCAGCGTGTAGGCGCCCGGCTCTGCAAGCAACGTGGCGAAACAGGTCTGCGTCTGGCCGTCAGTCGGAGCGTCGATCGACGGCTGGAAAAAGGTGGCGCCGGTCTCGCCGTCCGGCTTGATCAGCGCCAGCCCGAGCGCCATGTCGCCGCTGCCGTCCGAACGTTCAACCTCCAGCGCGACGAGCAACCGGATCTTCGTCGATTCCGGATCCTGAAACGCGTACGTGGTCAGCTTGATCGGGACACCGGTGGCCACCGCGGGACTGCGCAGGAGACTGGCGATGGTCTGCTGGGCGTTGGCGCGTGTGGGCGCGTCGACCATGAACTCCGCCCGCGCGCGCACCTGCACGCCGGAGCGGCGCACGTCCACGGCAATGCGGTGCCGCTTGCCGTCGCGATCGCCCGCGTCCGCCTCGAAGCCGAGGAGGTAGTAGCCGGACAGCTCGGACGCGAGCCGGGTGAACGAAAAATCCGGATTGGCGATGATGCGGAACAGCTCGCCGCCGGAGAGCTTCGTCACTCTGCTCAGTCCCGTCTCGAGGACGGCGCGCTCCTGCGCCCGGTTCTGCGGCGCCCGTGCCTGCGATGCGTCTGAATCGGACGGCTCCGGCTTGACCGCGTGAATCGTCGCGTGCGTCGCGGCGAGCAGCGGCCCCAGGCCGTTGGTGATGAACCGCTCGTTGTCAATCACCAGCCCTTCGGAGATGAGCACGATCGTCTTTGGCGTTTCGCTCGAGCCGAGGCGCTGCAGGATGCCCGTCAGTCCTTTGACCGTATCGCGCGCCCGCTCGTGCGCGTACTGCGCGACGATGGCCGCTTCGTCCTGGACGAGACGCTGGCAGATCGCGGTATCGCCGGCGCCGGTAGCCCCGCGCACACTGGCGACCGCCGCACCGCATTCGCGTTGCGCGACGTTGTCCATCACCACGGCATTGCGCCGTTCGAATTCCAGCGCTTCCGCGATGCTGACGTATTTGACCGCCGAGGACGCGTGCGCCGCGCCGTCCATGCGCTGCAGCGCGTCGACGATGCGATCGTGGTGCGTGGTGAAATCGATGTTCGGACCTTCGGGAATGGAAAACAGTCCGACGCGATCGATCGGCGACAGCTTCTCGACCAGCTTCGAGGCCGCGGTGAACACGTCCTTCGACCGAATCGGCGTGATGCTGCCGCGATCGACGACGATGGCGATGAGCCGCGCGGCTGGGCCGCCGACATTGCTCGTGTACTCGCTGGCCGCCAGCGGCGCAGGCGGCGCGCTGGCATCGGT
>JBKPSE010000358.1:0-4368 GCA_046765855.1 Acidobacteriota bacterium
GCGTTCGAACACGTGCGGCACGACATCGGCCGGCATGCCGATGCCGGTGTCTCGAACTTCGAGGACGGCGAAGCCATCTCCCTCGCTCAGCGCGACGCGCACGTGTCCCTCGCGCGGCGTGAACTTGAACGCGTTGTCGAGCAGGTTCAGCAGCAGCCGCTCGAGCCACTCCGCATCCCCTTCGACCGCCGGCCGCGCGGTCAAGTCCGCGCTGAGCGTGAGGCGCTGCGCCTGTGCGACCGGTTCGAGCTGCTCCACGACCGATTCGACCAGTGGCGCCAGTTCGACTCGAGAACGGGTCAGCGGAATCTGTCCTGATTCGGCCCGTGCCAGGGTGAGCAGCTGATCGATCGTGCGCGTCAGCTTGTCGAGCTCCTCGAGCTGACTCGCCGCGGCAGTCCGCTGCGCTTCCGGCGCACCAGGTTTCAGAGCGACGAGCTCGATGCCGCCGCGCAGCGCCGCGATTGGCGTGCGCAGCTCGTGCGCCAGCGCCGCGCTGAACTGGCGCATTTCCCCCACCGCATCCTCGACCCGCGCCAGCGTATCGTTGAACGCGACCGCGACATCGTCCAGTTCGTCCCGCGCGCCGCGCACGGGCAGCCGTTGCGCCAGGTCCCCCGCGTCGATCGACCGCGCCGCCTGTGCCAGGCGCGCGAGCGGCGCCAACGCGACGCCGGCCATCCAGCGGCCGGCGACGACCGCCAGCAGCAGCCCTGTCGGCACACCCCAGAGCAGCAGCCGCAGAAACTTGCTCAGCGCGCTGTCCATCGCCGCCAGCGACGTCCCGACCTGCAGCAAGTAGCTCTGACGTCCGGCGGTGATCACGCTGTTGGTCAGGCGGATGCGCCCGTAATCGGTCTGGATGTCGTGCAGGCGCGGCTGATCGCGAAATGACTTCACTTCCGCCGGAGTGAACGTGAGGCCGAGCGGTTCCATGGCCTCCGATTGCGCGAGGAGCGCGCCGGTGGCGCCGTCATAGACCTGGTAATAGCGGGTGGCCCGGCGCACGAATGCCGATTCATCCGGATCGTTGGCGTCGAATTGCAGGTCCGCCTTGCCGTCATCGACGTGCAGATAGCCATGCAGCCCGCTGGTCAGTTCGATCAGGCTAGACGTGGCGTCTGAATCGAGCTGCTGCGCCAGCGCCTGATAGGAAAACGCCGCCAGTGCCGTGAGCAACAGGCCGAAGACGGCGGTGTAGAACACGGTCAGGCGCGTGCGCAGGGCGAGCGGCAGCATGACCTTAGGCCGGGGGCGAGCCGCTGAGCATGTAGCCGACGCCGCGGATCGTATGGATCAGCGGCGCGGCGAAGCCGCGATCGATTTTGTTGCGCAGCGCGTTGATGTGCACTTCAACCACGTTGCTGACGCTGTCGAAGTGGATGTTCCAGACGTGCTCGATGATCAGGGACTTGGTCACCGGGCGATCGCCGTTGCGGACGAGAAATTCCAGGAGCGCGTACTCCTTCGGTTTCAGATCGATGGTCCTGCCCGCGCGGCGCACCACTCGTTTGACGGTATCCACCTCCAAATCGCCGATGCGGAGGATGACCTCGCGGCGGCTGCCGCGGCGAAGCACGGCACGCAGCCGGGCGGCCAGTTCGGCGAGCGCGAACGGCTTGACCATGTAGTCGTCAGCTCCGGCGTCGAGGCCGGTCACGCGATCGTCCACCGAATCCTTCGCGGTGAGAATGAGTACCGGCAGCGCCGCCTTGCGGGCGCGGATGTCGCGCAGCACCTGGAAGCCGGATCGGCCGGGCAGCATCAGATCGAGGACGACGGCGTCGTAGTCGTAGACCTGCGCCTGTTCCCCGGCCTGCGACCCGTCGTGCAGCACGTCGACCGCATATCCCTCCTGGACCAGGCCGTCGTGAATGAAGCTCGCGACCTTGCGATCGTCTTCGACGACGAGAATGCGCACGCTTCTACACTACTCCGGCCGACCGCGCGCCGCCGGCAGATCGTAATGCACCGATTTGCGTATCGCCTCGAAGTCGGCGTGCGTCGTGAGTGGATAGAGCGTGCGCAGCCTTCCGGCAATCGTCCGTTCGACGACTTCACCGATTCGGTAAGCGCCATCCTGCGTGAAGACGGCCACTCCCTGCTCCCAGCCAGGCTTGCGGCGCGACGAGACGATGACGAAATCGCACGCCGCCACGCCCGCTCTCTCGGCGCTGACCACGCGATCCGGGACCTCGGGTCCTTCGAGCCGCTCGCGGGCGCGCTGGTCGCGCGCGGTGCGCAGCCGATCGCGCCCGCCGATCAGCCAGTAATCCAGGATCGTGAGGGTTGGATCGCCAATCGGATCGTCGAACCACGCGGCGGCGGCGCGGATGCTGCCGCTGCCGATCAGGTAGAGCGTCAGCCAGCCGAGCGGGGTCAGCAGCAGAAAGGTGAAGAGCGACAGGCCCGAGAATCCAATCACCAGGTCGCCGCGATAGATCTCGGTTCGGTACATGTCCTTCAGCGCTGCGTCGATGCCGAGCGATGCCGTCTGGTGCGCATGCGCGAGAAATCCCGGGATGCCGATCGCCGCGCCCAGCATCAGCGTGGCAATCCCCGACAGAAAGGCTGCGGACTGTGTCGGAATCGAAACGGGCAGACGCCGCCAGTATCGGTACGGCAGCAGGGCGGTAAGCATGCCGGCGGCGAATTCCGCCGCCGCGATGGGCGCTCGAAGCACGCGCCGATTCTAGCCGGATGGCCGGGCCACGTGCGTCGGACACGTCATCCAGCGGGTTGACGATGCAGGTTTCGGACCGTACGATGCAGACCGCATGATCGAAACCGAACGGCTGCGCCGCCAGTACGGCAGGCAGACCGCGCTGCGCGGATTGACGCTGCGCGTCGCGCCGGGAGAGATCCTCGGTTTTCTCGGGCCCAACGGCGCCGGCAAATCGACCACCGTCAAGATTCTGACCGGGATGATCAAACCGGACGGCGGCTGGGCGCGGGTCGCGGGATTCGACGTTGTCAGAGATCCACTCGAGGTCAAGCAGCGCATCGGCTACGTCCCCGAGTCCGCTGCGCTCTACGAGTCGCTGTCCGCGCGCGAGTATCTCGATCTGATCGCATCGCTGCATCACCTGCCGCGCGAAGCAACCGCCGCGCGCGTCGAGGAGCTGCTCACGCGTTTCGAACTGTCGCACGCGATCGATCAGCGCTTGAGCGAGTTCTCGAAAGGCATGAAGCAGAAGGTCCTGATCGTGTCGGCGCTGCTGCATCGCCCCGAGGTGCTGTTTCTCGACGAACCGCTGACCGGCCTCGACGCGAACGCGGCGCTGGTGGTCAAGGAGCTGCTGCGGGGGCTCGCGTCGCAGGGACGGACGATTTTCTTCTGCTCGCACGTTCTCGAAGTCGTCGAGCGCGTGTGCACGCGCATCGTCATCATCAATCGCGGCGAGATGATCGCCGATGGGAGCGCGGCGGACATCGCGGCGCGTGCGGGGGTCTCGACGCTCGAACGTGCGTTCGTGGCGCTCACCGGCACGCGAGACGCGGCGCAGGTCACTCACGACCTGCTGGAGGCGCTGGAACGCTGAACCGCATTCTCGCCGCGCTTGGGGTCGATCCGGTGCGGTGGCGCGCGCTGGCGCGCACCTACATGACGATGGATTTCCGCGCCGCCGGCGGCGCCCAGCGCCGTGACGCCGATCAGCGCAAGCGCTCGCCGCTGGCCGGCCTGCTGTTCGTCAGCGGCATCGGCGGATGCGCATTCGCGATGATTGCGGCGGGCATGTCCGATACGTTGTTGTCGGCGTCGCTGCTCACGACCTACGGCGCAGCCAACACGATGATGCTGCTGCTGGTCGATTTCACCGGCGTCGTCCTATCGCCGGACGACTACGGCATTCTCGGACCCCGGCCAGTGTCCTCGCGCACGTACTTCGCGGCGCGGCTCGCCGCTGTTGGCTTGTACGTTACGGCCATCAGCCTCGCGACTGCGGCGATTCCCTCCGTCGTCTATGGCGCGAAGATTGGAGCGCTCGCCGCGCCGGCAACGCTGGCGGCGCTGCTGCTGTGCGATCTGTGCACGGCGATCCTCGTCATCAACCTGTACATCGTCCTGCTGCGATGGGTGCACCCGGCGCGGCTGCGACGGGCGATGTCCTATCTGCAGCTGGTTGCCGCGATGTCGTTCTACCTGGTCTACTTCCTGGCGACGCAGGCGTTCGAGGGGGCGATGCTCGAGCGCGGCGGCTTCACGGCGGCGCCCTGGCTGTGGAGCGTTCCGACGACCTGGTTTGCCGCGCTGATCGCGCTCGCGGGCGTTCTGTCGGGGGCGGTGACGCTGGCTGCAGCGGCGGCGGTCCTCCTGTCAATTCTCTGCCTGCCGCTTGCCGCGGGCCGTCTTTCGCTGGATTACTC
>JBKPSE010000359.1:0-12105 GCA_046765855.1 Acidobacteriota bacterium
GAATCGCGATCGCCGCGATGACCGTCGACCGCCAGTTCCAGAGGAACACCAGCACGACGAGCGCCGCGAGGATCGATCCGAGCACCAGGTGCTCTTCGACCGTGTCGATTGACGCGCGAATGAACTCGGACAGATCGCGGACGACGACGACGCTGTACCCCGGCGGCGTGATTTGCTCGATCTCAGCGAGACGCTCTTTGACCGCATCGACCATCTGCACCGTGTTGATGCCGGACTGGCGGCGGATTGAAAGGAGCACCGTCGCCTTGCCGTTGACGTTTGCGCGCGTCGTCGCGTCCGCCATGCCGTCGTCGATCGCGGCTACGTCGCGGAGCAGGATCGGGTGTCCGTCCCGTTCGGTGATGACCACGTCGCCGAACTCCGCGACGGTCTGCACGCGGCCGCGGGTCCGCAGGGTCATCTGGGTCGACCCCGCTTCCACCCGCCCGCCGGGAATCTCGGCGTTCTGCGCCTGCAGCGCGCGCGAGACATCGGTCACCGTCAGGTTGTGGCCCTGCAGGCGCGCCGGGTCGAGCATCACGTTGATCTGGCGTTGACGGCCGCCGATGACGAGCACCTGGCCAACGCCGTTCACGCTCTCGAGCTGGCGGCGCAGCGTCTTGTCCGCGTACTCGGTGATGTCGCGAATGGGCTTGTCCGCCGACACGGCGAGCGTCATCACCGGCGCCGAATCCGGATCGAATTTCTCGACCGTCGGTTGTTCGATGCTGCGCGGCAGCAGGGGCAGCACGCGATTGACGCGGTCACGCACTTCCTGCGACGCGACGTCGACGTTCTTCTCGAGCAGGAACGAGATGATGACCGTCGACACCCCTTCGGACGAAGTCGAGCGCAGCTCGTCGATGCCGCTGATGGTGTTGACCGCTTCCTCGATCTTGTCCGAGATCTCGGTTTCCACTTCTTCGGGCGCCGCGCCGGGAAGGCGCGTCGTCACCACGACAGTGGGGAAGTCGACTTTCGGAAAACGATCGAGTCCGAGTCTGGTGAATGAGAAGGCGCCGACGACGGTGAGCGCCAGGATCAGGACGCTCGCGAAGACGGGCCGCTTGACGGATATTGCCGCTAACCACTGCATGATGACGTCAACCCTCGATCTGGACGCGGCGGCCGTCCGCGAGCTTGCCGCGCGGATTGGCGACGATGCGTTCGCCGGCCTTGATGCCGGATGCCACTTCAACACGATTGCCGACTCTCTCGCCCGTCGTCACAATCCGTTCCTCGACCTTCAGATCCGAACCGATTGCGTAGACGCGGCTGGTGCCCGAGACGGTTTCGACTGCTTCCGCGGGAACCAGCAGCGCAGGAGCCGGCTTGGGCTGCTGCAGCAGCGCCGTGGCGAACAGTCCCGGCTTCAGGCGTCCATCGGCGTTCGCCGCAATCGCTTCGACGGTCAGCGCGCGCTGATCCGCCTTCAGCGACGGCGAAACGAAGCGCACCTTCGCGCTGAAGATCTCCCCGGGATACGCGTCCACGGACAGCCGAACGGCCTGTCCTGTGACCACCTGCGACAGGTACTGTTCCGGGACGGTGAGCTCCACTCGAACGGGATCGATGCGAACGACGGTCGCGACCTTCATGCCGCGCGACACGTAATCGCCGGTGCTCACGAGGCGCTCGGCGACGATGCCGGCGAACGGCGCGCGGACTGTGGTGTCGGCAGCGGACTTGCGCGCGAGATCGACGCGCGCACGGGCCGCCTGCAGCGAGCGGAACGACTGCTGCGCCGCGTTCTGCGCCGTCTGGTATTGCTGCCGCGCCGCCTGGACCTGCGTGAGGCGCTGATCGTATTCGGCTTGCGACACGACCCGCTGGTCGAGCAGCGCCTTGATTCGATTGAAGTCCGCTTCGGCCCAGTCGAGCGAGGCCTTCGCGTTGAGCACGTCAGGAACTTTCAGCGGGTCGAACGCCGCGGCCGGCGCGAGGCCGAGACGCGCTTCGAGCTGCGCCGCGTTTGCCTCCGCTTCGCGCAGCGACGCGTCCGCTTCGGTGCCGGAGATCCGGATCAGCACCGCACCTGCGGTGACGCGCGTGCCGCGTTCCACCGGCGTTCCGATCACGCGTCCACCGGTTTCGGCCGCGACGTCAGCCTTTTCGTCAGCGGCCAGCGATCCGGTCACGCGAAGGAAACGATCGATGGGTTCGCTTTGAACCTGTGCGGCGCGGACGGCGACCGGCGAGGGCTCGGGCGGCGCTGCGGCACTGGTGCGCTCGGCGCCGCAGGCGGCCGAGAAAAGGGCCGCGGCCACGGCCACGGCGGCGATTACGCGGACTTCCAACCAACGATTCATGACTGCTTGTCCTCACTCACGGAATAGACGCAATTAGGGAGTTGAATGTGACGGCCGGCGCCTGCCTGCAGGCCGAGGAGCGCGGCGTCGAGCGTCGCGCGTGCCAGCGCATCGGGGTCCTCGCCCGGCGCCAGGCGGTCGCACAGCCGCATCGTCGCGGCGCCGTGGACGGCGGTGAGCAGGATGCGGAACACGACGTTCGGCGGCGTGTCGGCCGGACAGGCGCCTGCGTCGATTGCCTGCTGAATGCGCACGACCATGTCGTGCTTCATCTCGCTGAGGAAGCCGAAGCGCTCCCAGTCGCGGCTGATCCGCGGCACGGTGCGATCGAGGAACATCAGCGCGAAGTACTCCGGGTGTTCCTTGCTGAATTCGTAGTAGCGCCAGAACATCCCCCGCAGGGTGTCGGCGGGGTCCTGCGATGCGGCGGCGCGGCCGGCGGCGCCGTACGAGAAGAGCAGGCGGAATCCCTCTTCGGCGAGTGCGAAGAAGATGTCGTCCTTGCTGGCGAAGTAGCTGTAGATGGCCGCGGGGCTGTACTCGATCCGCTCGGCGATCTTGCGGATGGAGACCTCCTGATAGCCCTGGCGGACGAACAGTTCGCGGGCGGCATCCAGAATGGCCCGGGACACCGTCTCGCGGTCCCGTTCCTGGCGTTCTTTAACTCCCAAGTAATTGATTCCTTATAGGTTAGGCGCTGTGTCAAATGTCGTGTTGAACACCGTTCACTATCCTAACAGCGTTAGACGTCCTGCCCACCCGTCCGGTTCCCGACCCCCGAAAACTGGGACAGTCCCAGTTTTCGTGTCCGAAAACGGACATAAAAACTGGGACTGTCCCAGTTTTCGGTATGCTCCGGGTTATATGGCGAAGCGGCTGACGGAGGAACAAATCAGGGAACAGCTCGGCAAGCTGGACGGATGGATTCGGGACGGCGACGCAATCCGGAAGCAGTACACACTCGGCGGCTTTCCGGACGCCATCGCCTTCGTCGCGCGCCTCGCCTTCGACGCCGAGGCCGCCGATCATCACCCGGACATCACCATCAACTACAAGCGCGTCACGCTCGTGTTCAGCACGCACAGCGAAGGTGGGTTGACGCAGAAGGATTTCGACGGCGCGCGTAAAGTGGACGCGCTGGTGTGACCGAGCTCAAGAACACCTACACGTCGCGCGAAGTGGCGGCGATGACCGGACTCACCGCGCGCCAGCTGCAGTGGTGGGACGAGAAGCGGCTCTTCTCGTCGCACATCGCGCCGAAGAAAACCGCGCGCGGCGGCTACACGGAGCGGCGCTACACGCCCGTCGATCTGCTGGAACTGCTCGTGCTCGCCGAACTGCGCCGTCAAGGCGTGTCAGCGCCGCAGCTGCGCCGGCTGCTCGACACCCTGCGCGAGCACTTCGGGGTGCGGCTCTTCGAAACCATCGGCGGCGGCGGACCGGTGACGCTGTTGACCGACGGACGCGATGTCTACGGCCGCACCTCGCGCGGCGATCTGTTCAACCTGCTCCGCGATCCAATGCAGCCGCTGCTGATGCTCGCCGACGTCCAGGGATTGCGCGAGCTCAGCGCGCGGACGGCGAGGAAGAAGCGGAAGCGGAAGCAATCGCCGCCTCGATCTCGCTCCACGGCGTAGGCCCGGCGTGAAACCCGAAAATCCGGTCGACCGCGAGGCGCTCGCGCGCGATCACGTCCTTCACTTCCAGCAGATACTCCGGCATGAAGAATCCTCCGGTGCGTTGACGCTGGATCTCGTCGCTCGTGTAGAGCAGCTTCAACGCCGGGAAGTACGCCACCATCATGCGCTCGCCGTTTTCGCCCCGGACGGGATACAACTCGAGGCGCGTGTCGCCGCTGCCGACCACCGTCTTCGCTGACACCCAGGTGAAGCGCGCCGGCCGCGGCGCTTTGGCCAGCGCGTCGGGATGCGCCGAATAGTCCGCCTTGAGCAGCCGTTCGAGAATCGGCTGATTCAGATCGACCGCATAAACGGGGATGCCGCGGGCCACGTACTCACGCACGCCGCCGAGATGCGGCCACGCGTCGGACGTCGTGATCAGCGCTTTGACTTTGACGCCCGGATACCGTGCCGCCGCTTCGTTCAGCACCTGGACCGAGTAATGCGATCCCACCGGCGCTTCGATAATCACCACTCCATCGGGCTGCTGCACGAACGCCACGTTCCAGTTGCCGCCGTACTGGACGACCTTCCCTTGTTCGAACTCCACCCGCTGCTTGTCGGGGTCGAGCTTGAGCGCGGCAAAGCGTGACGTCGTCGGTAGATTCGCAAACGCAGCCTTGGCTTCCGCGGGAATGGCAAACATCGCCGGATCGAGCGGCTGATTGACGCCGATCTTCATGATCGTCGAGGCCCCGCTCGACACCCCGTTCCATTCGCGATCGAGCTGCAGCGGGTAGCGGACGCCGCCGGGAATCAACGTCCAGTTCGAGTAATACAACGTGTTCTTCACGACGCCCCAGATCCCGTACGGATCCTCCGCGCGCAATTCCAGTGCGCTCAGCACGTAGTTGCCGGAGTTCAACAGGAGCCGTGCCTTGCGTCCGCGCCATCCAAACGTCACGACGCGCTGCACCACGCCGTGCAGGGTGACGTCGGGCGCCGCGGCCAGATCGGCGGCGCCGAGCGCGGTCAGCAGCACCCGCTCCGGCGCGAGCTCGAGCCGTTCGCGGCCGTCCTCATACGCCTGCCGCGCCGCGGGCCCCCAGCGTTCCGCGCGATTGACCGCCGCCGCGTCGGCGTCGACGACAGTCGCGCTTCCCGCGCCTGACCAGTCGGGCACCTGCGTGAAGCGCAGCTGCGTCTCGAGCCGCGAACGCCCGCCGGCGACATCACGCTTCTCCGATGTCTGCACATACCGGGTGATGAAAGGACCTTCAGGCCGTTCCGATTGATCGATGAAGTAGTCATGCCCGACCGCATCTATTTGCAGGCTCGTCAACCCCTTCAGCGCCGCTTCGCCGCCAAGCGCGTCGATCGCGCGCGCGACGATCGCACGTGCGGTCTCAGGAGATTTCTGCAGATCGGTGGGAAAGAGGAAGGCCGCCACATACACGAGTACTGGAATCATGCGGGATTAGACGGAGGAGCGCGGCGAGCGGATGAGACGATGCGGCGAACCGCACTCGGCGTGCAGCGAGCCGTTCAGCCGATCGGAAAGATCTTGTCGAGGCCGTCGGCCGGACGCGCAATCACGTGCACGCCAACCAGCTCGCCGACGCGCCGGGCCGCAGCTGCGCCGGCGTCGGTCGCTGCCTTCACCGACGCGACGTCGCCGCGGACGATCGCGGTGACCAGACCGGCATCGACTTTCTGCCAGCCGACGAAGACGACGTCGGCGGTCTTCACCATCGCGTCAGCCGCTTCGATCATGCCGACCAGGCCGCGTGTTTCAATCAGACCGAGCGCTTCGCCGGGAAGGTCCTTCGCCACGCAGCGATTCTACGTGATCCGTCCTCGCGCCGCCACCGGCAGCCGTTCGCGTACCCGCTCACCGTCGACCAGCCATACCGCGTCGACCAGATTCGACACCACGCAGGAGTGATTCGGTATCACCCGAACGAGATCGCCGGTCTTCAGGCGCGTCTCCCCTTCGACGACCCGGACGGTGGCATGTTCCTCCGAAAGCCGCTCGACGAGCAGCGCGTGATCGGGTTCGGACGACTGCAGGTCGCGCAGCACCGCGCCGTGTCCATTGGTGTTGATGAATCATCGCGCACCGTCATTGGTGAGCGTCTTGCTGCCGCTATCGAGGATGATGCGGTCGCGAGCCGGCCGGCTCACCACGCGCGCAAGCACGGTGAGCGCACAATCGTCCCACCCGGCGGCGCCGAGCGCGACCTGCGTGCGATCGAAATACGCGTAATTGCCCGGACGTATTTCGGTGAGGCCGTTCTGCTCCAGCGAGAACCGCACCGTCGGCGTCGCGCCGACGCTGATCTCGTCGCACGGCACTGCGGAGGCCGCAGCCAGGTCGCGCAGCATTCCCCCTTCCTCCATCGCGATGGCCTCGAGCTGTTTTTCTGACGCGGCCGCGTAGCCGTGGCCGGCATGACTCAACAGACCTCGATAGCGCAGCCCGGGCATGTCGGCGATTGCGCGCACGACGCCGGGCGCCGAGGGCGCGTGCGGATCGATTCCGCAGCGGTGGAACCCGACGTCCACCTTGATCAGGATCTCGAGCGGGCGTCCGCGCCGCGCCGCCAGTTCGGACCACGCCTTTGCGACTGCCGCGTCGTCAACGATGAAGGAAAGCGTCACCCGGTCGGCGAGCGCGAAGACGCGTTCCGCGTTGACCGGGTTCAAAGGGTAAGGCAGGCGGATGTCGTTGACGCCGGCCTCGGCGAACACCTCCGCCTCGCCCAACTTGGCGCAGCAGATGCCGACGGCGCCGCGATCGAGCTGCATGCGCGCGATCTGCGGCGACTTGTGCGTCTTGGCGTGCGGACGCAGCCGCAGACCACGGGCGTTCGCCGCAGCCTGCATCGTCGACAAGTTGCGTTCGAGCCGGGCGGCGTCGACCAGGACAGCCGGAGTGGGAATCTCAGTTAGGCGCATCGCGAGGGATGTCGTCCGCGGTTTCCGGATCGCGAGCTTCCGCCTTCTCCTCGACGATCAGCTCGATTGCGTTGCGCTTGTCCTGATTGAGCAGATCGTAGATGGCGCCGCTCGCTCCCGGACCGGCGGATATCCCGCCCCGGCCATGACGGCGTTTGCTGAAAACGGACGACACGACAAAGATGATGAAGGCCAGACAAACGACGGCCCAGACGAGCTGCGGCACGTACTCGTCGTTCACGACCCGCCCAGATTACCCGATTATGCCGAGCGCCTGGGCTCCGTTGAAGCCGGGGAAAATAGACTTTGTGTCGGTGACCCCAAGATGGGCGCGGACGATTTCGGCGAACACGGTTCGGAAATCCGTCGTCACCGCCAGATCACGCCCGTCGTAGCGCTGCTCGCGCGCGAGGCCCGGCCACTTGCCGTAGACCTTGCCGCCGCGCACGCTCTGACCACCGATCACGAGCATCGCGTTGCCGTGTCCATGGTCGGTGCCGCGGTTGCCGTTTTCCGCGACCGCCCGGCCGAACTCGCTCATCGTCAGGATGACGATGTCGGCCATGCGATCGCCGAGGTCGCGAACGAGCGCGGCGATGCCGCGGCCGAAATCATCGAGGCGCGCCCCGAGCTGACCTGCGGACGATCCCTGGTTCACGTGCGTGTCCCAGCCGCCTGCTTCCGCAAATGCCACTTCGAGTCCGACGTCGGCCTTGACCAGCTGCGCGATCTGGCGCAGCGCCTCGCCGTACCCGGAGCGCGGGTATTCGGCGCCGTTTTCCGGCTGATACTTTGCCGGATCGGCAGCCTTCAGCATCTTGACCGCCTCGAATGCCTGTCCGCCCGTGCGGTTCAGCATCTGGTCCGCGGCGGCGGCGTACTGCGACTCGAAGCCCGCCTGCACCGTGTCGGTGGCCTGCCCGGCGCGGATGCCGAACTGGGCGATCTGGTTCATGGCGAGCGCGGGGGCGCTGCCCTGCAGCGAGCGCGGCAGCTGGCCGGCAAGGGCGACGGCGCGGAACGGCGTGGCATCGGCGTGCTCGCGCGCGTGAAGATAGCGATTGAGCCATCCGTCGCGCGTGCTCTTGACGCCCGGCGTGGCGGTCTCCATGTAGTCCTGTGCATCGAAGTGCGAGCGCGTGCCGTCGGGCGATCCGGACGCGTGCACGATGGCGAGCTGCCGCGAGTCCCACAACGGCTTGAGCGGCGAGAGGCGCGGATGGAGGCCGAAGAAGCCGTCGAGATCGACGGCGCCGTCGGTGGAACCCGGCCGCGGAATCGCGATGCTCGGCCGCGCCGCGTAGTACTCAGCCTCTCCGAACGGCACGACCATGTTCAAACCGTCGACCGCGCCGCGCTGGAAAATGGTAATCAGAATCCTGCGTCGGGCGCCGCCCGCCGCTTCGACGGTACGGGTCAGAAACGCGGGCGCGAACCCCAGACTGAGGAGCGCCATCCCGCCGTTCTTCATGAAGACGCGTCGCGAGAACATGGCTTATCTCCTCTGGAATTCCGGTGAGCCAAGCGTGGATGCAGTCACGGTGGTGTTTCCCGGCTGCACGCCGCGCATCCGCCCGTTGACCAACTGCACCGCGAAATTCATCCGGTTGAGCAGCGAGCCCGTGTTCACCCATGCATCCGCCGTGTCGGCGTAACCGGTCGGCGGTTGACACATGTAAAGCGGCATGCCGAGTTGACGGAGCGACTGCACGAGCTGTTCGCCTGCCTTCACGTCGCTGTCCGTCGATCGGATGGCCGATACCACGAACTCGAAAGGCGTCTTTACCTTGGCGCGAAGGGCCGCCGGCGCAAAGAACTCGGGTGACGTGACGATCAACCGCACAACCTCGCGAATATCGCCGCCGCTTTCCTGAAACTTCTTCGCCGCGCGATCGACGAGCGCTCGGGGCGGCGCGTCGGACACGAAGCGGCGCACCAGTTTGGTCGCGATGAACTTCGCGGTCGACGGATGCGCGGCGAGAATGTCGAGCACCTGCTCGCCGTCGGATTGCCCGCCTGCCTTGATTTTGTGTCCGAGGACGACTTTGTCCTGCGCGTCGTGCAGGCGCGGTTCGAAGCGGAAGCCGCCGCCCTGCCGGGGCTGATCGATCGTCCAGCCGGTGAACGCGCGCGCCACGTTGACGACATCCTCCTGGGTGTAGCCGCCGTCGACGCCGAGCGTGTGCAATTCCATCAGCTCGCGGGCGTAGTTCTCGTTGAGACCGCGGCGCGGCCGCTGCTGGTTCGGATTCATCTCCGCGGGCGGGAGTCGCCGTCCCGCGCGGCCCCCGAATCGCCGTTGCTGCGCGTCAGGATCGACGCTCTGCCAGTTGTCCAGATAGAACAGCATCGCCGGGCTCTTCGCCGTCGCGCCGAGCAGATCGCGAAACTTGCCGAGGACGTGCGGCCGGATGGCGTCCCGCTCGTACTCGGTGACGTACTGCTGCGTCGGCCCCTTGCCGGCAAAGACGTTGAAGTGGTTGAACCAGAAGTCCACCATCACTTCTTCGAGCTGCCTTTCACTGTAGGCCGCCCGCAGAATCTTCTGCTGCGAGAGCTCGAACAGCACGGTTCGTTCCTTGCGCGCGAGCTCCATCTGTTCCGGCGTGCGCGGCGGACGATCGGTCGTCATCGAGGGATTGCTGGCGTTGCTGTTTTTTGCCTGCTGCCTGGCCAGTTGTGCGGGCAGGTAATAATTCCGGGCGAGCTCGCGCGAGCTCGCGTTCAGCGTCTCGAAGCTGTTCAGCCGCTCCGCCATCTGCGCATCGGCAATGCGTTCGGGATGCAGTTGCTGATCGATGTAACGTGCCAGGCCCGACGCGCGGATGCGTTCGACATCACCCGGACGTGGGCCGAACGCGAGGCGGTTGAGAACGTGCTGAATCGTCGCGTCGTCCGGCTTTTTCGGAACGGCCGAATTCGGCTCGCTGGCAAGCAGTGTCGTCGCCGCCAGCACCGGCAGCATCGCGCGGACCAGTGACCTCATGCCCGATTAGACCTCGACCAGGGGCTGGGGGTTAAAACCGCTTCAGAATCTCCCGCGCCGCGTTCAGCCCGGAGGCGCCAGTAAGGCCGTTTCCGGGATGGGTGCCGGAACCGCAGAGATAGAGACCTTCCAGCGGCGTTGCGTAGTCCGCCCAAGCGAGCGTCGGCCGCATCGTGAACAATTGATCGAGCGCCAGCTCGCCGTGATGGATATGCCCGCCGGTGAGCCCGTAGGTCTCTTCCAGCGCCAGCGGCGTGATCACCTGTCGATGTTCGACCAGATCGGCAATGCCGGGCGCGTAGACGTCGAGCGTGCGCATGACGACGTCCGCAATCGCGTCTTCCTGACCGTGCCACGAACCAGCACGTCGTGCGAATGGCACGTACTGCACGTGCACTGACATGACGTGACGTCCCGCGGGGGCCATCGACGGATCCGCGATTGACGGGAACGCCACGTCGAGATACGGCGATTCGGACATCTCGCCGTACTTCGAAGCATCGAACGCGCGTTCGAGGTAATCGATGCCGGGAGCGACGTGAATGCGGCCGCGCAGCGCCGCCGCGGGATCGCCATTGATGCCGCGGAACGCCGGCAGCGCTCGCAACGCGACGTTCACCTTCGCGACCGTGCCGGGCATGCGATAGTTGCGGATGCGCGTCAGGAAACCGGGCTCGAGCTCGATCGGGTCGATGAGGCGCAGAAAGGTGCGCTTGGGATCAGCACCGGAAACGACCACCTTGGCCCGGATCTCCGTGCCGTCTGCGAGCAGCACGCCTGAGACCACGCCATCGCGGGCGAGAATCTGCCGTACTTCGGCACCGGTGCGAATTTCGGAGCCGGCTTCGCGCGCCGCATCCGCCATCGCCCGTGTCACCGCTCCAGGTCCTCCGACCGCCGATATGCTGCTGCCGCCGGGAATCGGATCGATAGCCGCGCCGAGCAACAGCACCGCTCCGGTTCCCGCAGACCACGGCCCCATCGCGGTGCCATGAATCGCGCGCGCGGCGATCGCCGCCTGGAGCAGATCGGCTTCGAACCATTCCGCGACCAGATCCGCAACAGCCATCGGTCCCCAGCGCAGCAGCGAAAACGCTTCCTTCTTTCCCAGCGCGCGAAACCTGCGTCCCGTCTTGACGAGATCCCAGAGTTCCCCGCTGGACGGCGCGTCAATCGACGGCGGCGTCATCTCGATCAGTGCCGACAAAAACCCGCCAATCCGCGCGAACGACGCGCAGAACTCCGGGTAGCGTGCGGCGTCGCGGGCCGAGAACGGCCGAATTGCCTCGGCGCTGCGTGCGACATCGGCAAAGAACACGATCGCGCGTCCATCCGGCGCCAGCGCCACGAGCCGCGGATCGGGCCGCACGAATTGCACGCCGCGCCGTTCGAGCTGCATGTCGCGAACAATCGCCGGCCGCAGCGGCCCGAGCGAGTGCGCCAGCGTCGCGCCGCGATACCCCGGCGCAAATTCCTCGCTGGTCGCGCATCCGCCAACCACAGGCCGCCGCTCGAGGACGAGCGGCTTCCGCCCAGCCCTGGCCAGATAGAAGGCCGCGGTGAGCGCGTTGTGACCGGCGCCGACGACGACCACGTCGTGCTTTGTTTCCACGCTACTTTCTCGCTTCCTTCAGGATGCGGAGCGCAGCGTTACGGCCGGGAGCGCCCATGATGCCGCCGCCCGGGTGGGTGGCGGAGCCGCACATATAGAGGTTGCGGATCGGCGTCTTGTATTGCGCCCAGCCCGGCGCGGGGCGGAGGAAGAACAGCTGCTCCAGCGTCAGCTCCCCCTGAAAGATGTTGCCCTCCGACAATCCGAACTCGCGCTCGATGTCGAGCGGCGTCAGCACCTGCCGGTGCAGGATGATGTTCCTGATATTCGGCGCGTACTCCGCGATGGTCTCGATCACCGTATCGCCGAACGCCTCCCGGTGGGCATCCCAGCCGCCTTCTTCCTTGAGGTGGTACGGCGCGTATTGCACGAAGCACGACATGACGTGCTTGCCTGGCGGCGCGACCGAGGGATCGGTGAGACTCGGAATCACCATGTCGATGTACGGACGCCGCGAGTAGCGCCCGTACTTCGCCTCGTCATAGGCGTGCTCCATGTAATCGACGCTTGGCGAGATCGAGATCGCGCCGCGCAGGTGTGGCCCCGGTCCGGGCAGGCAGGTGAAGTCGGGCAGCGCGTCGAGCGCCAGATTGACCTTGCCCGAGGAGCCACGGAACTTGT
>JBKPSE010000360.1:0-12483 GCA_046765855.1 Acidobacteriota bacterium
GTCTTCATCTGCCCGGCTGCCGCACAGCAGGGCGCTGACACCGCCCACGTTCCCGGCACCTTCTCGATCCTCGGCTACGACCCTTCGACCGGCGAGATCGGCGGCGCGGTGCAATCGCGCGTGTTCTCCGTCGGCAACGGAGTGCTGTGGGGGGAGGCCGGCGTCGGCATCGCCGCGACCCAGGCCATCGTCGACGTCAGCTACGGTCCAAAGGCGCTCGCGCTGCTGCGCGCCGGACTGACGCCCGAGGCAATCGTCAAAGCCGTTCTCGACAGCGATCCCGATCCTGGTTATGCCGGGCAGGCGTGGCCCAAAGCCGGCCGGCAGTTCGCGGTGATGGATCCGAAAGGCAACTACGCCGCCTATACCGGACCGCAGGCCTCCACGTGGGCGGGCAACAAGGGCGGCAAGTTCTGCACCGCGCAGGGCAACATCCTCGCCGGCGAGGCCGTCGTCAACAACATGGTGAAGAACTTCGAGGACACGCAGGGGCCGCTCTCGTTGCGGCTGGTCGCGGCGCTCGAAGGCGGCCAGGCGGGCGGCGGCGACACACGCGGCCAGCAGTCCGCAGCCCTCCTCATCGTCAAGAAGGATTGCGGCGTGTGGCTGCACAACGACGTGGTCCTTCGTCTGCAGGTAGACGACAATCCCGAGCCGATCAAGGAACTGCGACGGCTGGTCGAGCGTTCCGTCGCCAGCTCGTCAAGGGCGCGGCGCGCGCTGCCCGGGTGCGAGGGAGTGAACGGAGGACCGAGGTAGCTGGGCGTTGGCAGTTGGCAGCTGGCAGTTCGCAGTCAGCAGTTGGCAGTTGGCAGTTTGCAGGGCAGTTCGCTGCGCGCAGTTGACAGATGTGAAGCGGAGCGTAGGTCAGCGCTTCTTTTTCGCCCGCTGCGGTTTCTTCAACCTGGCGTACTCTGCTTCCGCAGCGATATACGCCGGATCCATCCAGTCGTTGCGGCGGTGTTTTTCCACAATCTTCTTCAACTGCTCGCGTGCCGCGTCGGCATCGCCGGTCAGCAGCTTGTCCATGGCATCGAGATAGCTCTTTGCGATCGGCTGTGACGGTTCGCGTTTCGGTAGCGACACCGATCCCGGGAACCGGATGCTGGTGGGCGCTGGCGGCGCGCCGCCGGGTGCGGGACGCACCGGCGGAACAGCACCAGCCCGACGCTCCGCCAACGACGCGAACGCGCTGGGATCGCCACATCCGGCATAGGTGTCGCGCGCTTCTTTGAAATCACCCTCGAGATACAGCGCGAACCCAAGCGCGCACTTTGCGGCGGGAATGGATCCGGCGGCCTTGCGCAGATCGCGCTCCGCCACGTCGAACTTGCGAATGACGATGTAGGTCCGGCCGCGTTCGAGCAGCAGCCGCGGCTCGTCGGGATTGGCTTCGAGGCCGTGCGTGAGTATCTCGATCGCGTCGCCGACCCGGCCGAGCGTGAGGTTCGCCTGCTCGAACGCCAGAATCGCCGCAGGATCGCCCGGCTGCTTGTCGTAGGCGGCGCGCGCCGCGCCGTACTCCGATTCAGCCTTGACGCGCTCCTGTTTGGACAACGACGGCGGGTAGAGCGGCTCGTTGAGCAGCGACATCGTCTCGGGATGCTGTGCGAGCAGCGCCGCCACTGCGATGATCGGGATCACCACCATAGAATAGCGTCTTGCGCTCCCGCGAATTGCGCCCGATGCTCGCGCTCGCCGCGCCCGTGGTCATCGCGGAGGTCGGGTGGGTGGCGATGCAGATCGTCGACACCCTCATCGTCGGGCGGCTGGGCGCCGACGCGATCGGCGCCGTCGGTCTCGCCAGCTCGCTGTTCATTGCCATCGCGGTATTCGCGATGGGCCTGCTGCTCGGGATGGATCCGCTGGTGGCGCAGGCCTTCGGCGCCAACCGGATTGACGAGTGCCATCACTGGCTGGTGGCGGGCGTCTGGCTGGCGATCCTTGCCTCGCCGCCAATCATCGGCGCCGTTTACGCCCTCAATTACACGCTGCCAATGTGGGGTCTTCCTCGCGGCGTACTCGTGCTCGCGCAGCCCTACTTGACGCTGCTGACGTGGAGCCTGCCGCCGCTGCTCTTCTACGTGGCCTTCCGGCGCTACCTGCAGGCGATGAACGTCGTGCGGCCCGTCACGATCACGTTGATCGCCGCGAATGTGGTCAACGCCGCGGCCAACTGGATTCTCATCTTCGGCAACTTCGGCCTGCCGGCGCTCGGCGTCCGCGGCTCGGCATACGCGACGCTGTCAGCGCGAATCCTGATGGCGCTGGCGCTCTTGTGTGTCATCGTCCGTCGCGAGAGACGTGTGATGCCGAAACTCTGGCACACGCCGCGCGCGCTCGACGCCGGCCGCGTGCGCCGGCTGATTCTCCTTGGTCTTCCCGCCGGCGGTCAGATGGTGCTCGAGGTCGGTGTCTTTGCGACGGCGTCGGCGCTCGCCGCGCGGGTGTCGGCCGAGGCTCTCGCCGCGCACCAGATCGCGCTGAACATGGCGGCGCTCACCTTCATGGTGCCGTTCGGCCTGGCCTCCGCCGCCGCGGTTCGCGTCGGCCATGCGATCGGACGACGGGATCCTGACGGCGCAGTGCGTGCCGGCTGGACGGCGATCGCAATTGGCGTCACGTTCATGGCGACTGCTGCGGCAGTCTTTCTGGCAGTCCCCGGCATGCTCATGCGTGCGTTCACGACCGACGCGGCGGTCATCCACACTGGTGTCGCGCTGTTGTTCGTGGCCGCCGTGTTCCAGTTGTTCGATGGAGTCCAGGGAGTCACGACGGGGGCGCTCCGCGGGTTGGGCAATACGCGGACGGCCATGTTGTGGAATCTGGGCGGCCATTGGTTCGTCGGTCTTCCGCTCGGCTATCTGTTGTGCTTTCGATTGGGCTACGGTGTGACGGGGTTGTGGTGGGGCTTATCGACCGGCCTGATCATCTGCGGCATCGGCCTGCTGGCGGCCTGGGGACGGGAGGGTACCCGCCTTGCTCCATAGTCGGCCAGGAGTGTGCTCATGGCTGACCTGACGAACCGGCCCGGTCCGGGCGGCGATCCGATGCAGAGAAATCCCGAAGACAATCCGGCGCAGGCGCGCTCGGATGCGACCACAGACGAAGTGGGCGGCCGGCTCGAACCGGATTTCACTGAACAGTCCGATCGCGCGCACGGACAGGGATCCGACGCGAACGGCATACCGGAATTCGATGAAACGGACGGCGAGCAGCGGAAGAAGCTCTACGACGAGACCGGCACGCCAATCGTGAGCCGGATCGATTAGGCCTTGGCGAGCGCTTTGCGCCGGGGATATTTGGCCGCGACGTAGTCGTCGACGAGCTCGCGGAAGGCCCGGTCGAGTTCTTCGTAACTGCCGCGCAGTGTGGTGACGTGCTCCCCGTCGATGTAGACGGGGCAGCTTGGTTCCTCACCGGTTCCCGGCAGGCTGATGCCGATATTCGCGGCTTTCGACTCGCCGGGGCCGTTGACGACGCAGCCCATCACCGCCAGCGTCATCGTTTCCACGCCGTCGTACTGCGCTTTCCACTCGGGCATCCGCTCACGGATGTAGCCTTGCGTGCGTTCGGCGAGCTCCTGAAACGTGCTGCTCGTCGTGCGGCCGCAGCCTGGGCACGCGGTGACGCTCGGAGCGAACGATCGGAGCCCGAGCGCCTGCAGCAGTTCGCACGCCGCATAGACCTCTTCGCGGCGATCGCCGCCCGGCTTTGGCGTGAGCGACACGCGTATCGTGTCGCCGATGCCTTCGTTGAGCAGGATGCCCATCGCCGATGCGGACCACACGAGTCCCTTCGTGCCCATGCCCGCTTCGGTCAGCCCGAGATGCAGTGGTTGATCCGTGCGCCGCGACAGCTCGCGGTAGACCGCGATGAGATCGCGCGGCCGCGACGTCTTGCAGGAAATGATGATCTGATCGCGCCGCAGACCCGACTCGAGCGCGAGCTCCGTCGACTGAAGCGCCGAAAGCACCATGCACTCGTTGATGATCTCTTCCGACGTCCGCCCCAGCGCGCGCTCGGTATTTTCCTGCATCCTGGCAACGACCAGCTCCTGATTCAGCGAGCCGCCGTTGACGCCAATGCGCACCGGCTTGTTGAGATCGCGCGCGACGCCGCAGATGGTGGCGAACTGCTCGTCGCGCCGTTTGCCCGTGCCGACGTTGCCCGGATTGATCCGGTATTTGTCGAGCGCGGCCGCGCACTGGGGGTAGCGCGTCAAAAGAATGTGGCCGTTGTAGTGAAAGTCACCAATCAATGGCGCGGTGACACCGGCGTCGAGCATCCGCTGCTTGATTTCCGACACGGCCGCGGCGGCCTCGGGAAGGTTCACGGTGACGCGCACCATCTCGGACCCGGCTTCGACGAGCTCGATGCACTGGCGCGCGGTCGCCGCCGCATCGGCCGTATCAGTCATCGTCATCGACTGCACGACGACCGGCGCGCCGCCGCCGACCTGGACGTTACCGACGCGAACGCCGACGGTCCTGTGCAGTTTTACCGTGCTCATTGCGGTGATATGAGGACGATCATACCATCCGGGTGCAGCCCAACCGCGCTGCGTGCGGTGGGACGCGCGGCGCTAGTCTTGCAATACAGCTCGGTTTGGAAGGAGCACGACAGAGATGACAGTAATGAATTTCGTGAGACCGGCTGCGCTGGTGCTGAGTCTGGGCCTCGCGGCCCCGGTGTTCGCGCAGTCCGTAACCACCTCGGACATTCAGCGGCTGCAGGACCAGGTGTACGACGCCAGCAACGAGGTATCGCGCCTGCGCAGCCGCGATCAGACGCTCGCCGATCGGCTGCAGTCGCAGCTCGACGACGTGCGTGACGAAGTCGTGTATCTGCGGGTGAAGCTGCGCAAGGAAGGTTCGGTCAGCCGCAGCGACTACAACGACGTGCGCACGCGCGTCGAGAGCATTCGTTCGGATGCGCGCGGCGGCAGCGACTCATCCGCCCGCCAGGGCAGCGGCAACTGGAGCACCGGCAGCACGGCGGGCTCCGGAACGGGCAGCGGCTACGGCACCGGCACGAGTGGGACGGGCGCCTCTGGCAGCGGCTCCAGCGGCGGCACCTATGGCGGCACTCAGGATCAGCAGCGTCAGTCCTCGGGACGGCGCAACGAGATCCCGTCCGGCCAGGAGATCGACGTGCGCATCGAACGCGAACTGAGCTCGGCGACGGCGCAGGTCGAGGATCGGTTCACCGCCACCACCGTCGTCGACCTGTATCAGGGGAACGACGTGTTGATTCCCGCCGGGTCGACGATGCGCGGAGTCGTCAGCTCGGTGAACAAGGCGACGCGCACCGATCGAAAAGGCAGCCTGACCGTGGCCTTCGACCAGGTCACGATCCGCGGCCGTAACTATCCGATGCGCGGAACGGTGACGCAGGCGCTCGAGAGCGAGGGCATCAAGGGTGAGGCCGGAAAGATCGGCGCCGGCGCGGGCGTCGGAGCGATCCTCGGCGGCATTCTCGGCGGCGCGAAAGGCGCGCTGCTCGGCATCCTCATCGGCGGCGGCGGAACGATCGCGGCAACGGAAGGCAAGGACGCCGTCGTCCCGGCCGGCACCGTCCTGCGCGTGCGCTTCGAACAACCGCTGCAGATTCGGTAAATTGAGAAATTTGGAAATTTGGAAACTTGCGAATCTGAAAATCTGCTCTCAGATTTCCAGATCCAGCTTCTAGATTTCCAAATTCCGCAGGGCGGCTCGCGCGGCGCGTACAGTGACGTCCATGTCTCTCTCGCTGTGCGCGCCGGAAATGAACCACGCTTCGTACTGCGAGGGTGGCGGATAGATTCCGCGCCCGAGCATCCCCCTGAAGAACTTCGCGTAGATGCCGGCGTCCGCCTTCATGGCGGATTCGAAATCGCGCACCGGTTCGGACGTGAAGAACGGCGTGACGAGCGATCCAAAGGCGTTGACCTGCAGCGCCACGCCGGCCTCACGCGCGGCATCGGCGAGGCCGGCGGCGAGCTGCGATCCGAGCTTCGCCAGATGGCGATAGAGCTTCGGGGACAGTTCGCCCAGCGACCACAATCCCGCCGTCATCGCCAGAGGATTGCCTGAGAGCGTGCCCGCCTGGTAGACAGGCCCTGCCGGCGCGACCAGATCCATCAGTGCCGCGCGTCCGCCGTACGCTCCGACCGGGAGGCCGCCGCCGATGATTTTGCCGAGGCACGTGAGATCCGGCCGGACATTGAACAGCCGCTGCGCTCCGCCCGCCGACGCGCGGAAGCCCGAGATCACCTCGTCGAAGATCAGCAGCATGCCGTGCCGATCGCAAAGCTCGCGAAGACCCTGCAGAAATCCGTCTCGCGGTGGGACGACGCCGATGTTGCCGGCGATCGGCTCGACGATCACTGCGGCGATCTGTCCTGGGTGCCGATTCGCAACGGCGTCCACCGACGTCAGATCGTTGTAGCGCGCGAGCAGAGTGTCCGCCGCCGCAGCGGCTGGAACGCCCGGACTGGTCGGCACGCCAAGTGTGAGCGCACCCGATCCCGCCTGCACGAGAAATCCATCCGCGTGCCCGTGATAGCACCCTTCGAACTTGATGATCCGATCGCGTTTCGTCGCTGCGCGGGCGACGCGCACCGCGCTCATCGCCGCTTCTGTGCCGGAGCTGACGAAGCGGACGCGCTCCATCGACGGCATCAACATCGCGACGCGCTGCGCCAGCCGCGTCTCGAGCTCGGTCGGCGCGCCGAAGCTCGTGCCGCGTGACGCCGCGGCGGCGAGCGCTTTCAACAACCCTTTCGGCGCATGGCCGTGGATGAGCGGCCCCCACGACATCACGTAGTCGATGTAGGTGTGGCCGTCGACGTCCTGGATGCGCGCGCCGCGGGCGCGGTCGATGAACAACGGCGTGGCGCCCACCGACTTGAACGCGCGCACGGGACTGTCGACGCCGCCGGGCAGGATCCGCGACGCGGCGGCGAAGAGCTTTTCCGAGCCGGAATAGCGCGATCTTCTCGAGCGAACCATCCCGTCACGATAGCACGCCGCTTGCAGCAGGCGCCGGTCGCCCGAGCGGCGGGTCAACGGGAGGAAGGCGAAATGACTCTATCGTTCGCACTGCGTGCGTCGATAACGGCCGCGGTGCTCGTCATGATCGAGAGCACGGCGGTTTTGGCGCAGCCGAGTTTTGGCACGTGCTGCGCACGCTACGACTTCAGCATCAGTAGCGCGCCGCGCGCCATCGCGGCAGCCGATCTGTCCGGCGATGGATGGCCCGACATCGTGCTCGGCGGAACAGCGCCGGCCACAATCACCGTACTCACGAGTTTCGGCGTCGAGGACGGCGATGAGGGGCAGCGCTACACGGCCAAGGACTACGCCGTCGGCGGCGGGCCGTTCGAGATTGCGCTCGGCGATCTGAATCGCGATGGGCGAATCGACATCGCCGTCGCCAACGCCGACTCCAACAGCATTACGTTGCTGTTCAACACCGGTGTAGGCCAGTTTGGGGCACCGGTGAACCTGCCGTTCGACGGAAACCCACGCGGCATCGCTATTGGCGATTTCAACCGCGACAGCATCCCGGATATCGTCGCGACCAAGTTTCTCGGCACCACCGTCGAGGTCCTCTATGGCGCCGGCGATGGCACCTTCCCGCGACGGCTCGCGCTGCAGGCGCCATCAGCGGAGCAAGGCGCCCAGGGCGTCACGACAGGCGATTTCGACAACGACGGCTGGGGAGACTTCGCCGTCGCCTCCAGTAACGGCCGCATACGCGTTTACAGGATGTTCGCGACCGGCGCGGTGGTAGTCGACTTGAACCCATCGTCTGTCGGCTGGAACGTCATCGCCGCGTCCGATCTCGATCGCGACGGGCGGCAGGATCTCGCCGTTGCGTCCACGGGCGGCAGCATCGTCCAGGTGCTCTACAACCGCGCGGCTGGCTGGACGGCAAGCCCTCAGATTCCTGTTGCCGCATCGCCGCGCGGAATCGGCATCGCGGATCTCGATCGCAACGGAAGCGGAGAGATCGTCGTCGCCGGCCGCGCCTCGTCTCTGATCACCATCATCACCCGTGCGAGTGATGGGACCTTTTCGAGTTACGACGTGCCGGCAGGACCGGGCGCGCGCACGGTCGCGCTGGCGGATTTCGACAACAGCAACGGTCCGGACATCGCCACGGCCAATGAGTTCGGGCGCAGCACGACCATCTGGTACAACCGCACTGAGTTGAAGCCGGGCGGCTTCGCGCTCGAGAAGGCGGCGCTGCCGTGGCCGTTCGAGTCGCGTGTGCTTGGTGTCGCGGACTTCAATCACAACGGCATTCCGGACATCGTCCGCCCCGGTTACGTCTATCTCGACGGGACGACGCAGTCGCGGTATCTCGGATATGGAGCAATCAACGATTACGGCGAGGCCGGCGGCGCCGGCGACTTCAACCGCGATGGCAATGCTGACGTGGTTTACGCGCATCGCGACAGGCTCGAAGTCTTCTGGGGCACTGGAAACGGCGAGTTCACCAACGGTCCGATCACGTCAGTGCCCGGAGCGGGCCAGGTGTTTGTCGCCGATCTCAACCGCGACGGCCGGTCCGATTTGATCGTGGGGCGCAGCGGCGGAGTGGACTTCTACCTCGCGACCGGTGACGGCACGTTCACGAAGGCGGGCGGCATCGACGGTTCATGGCGGGGCATGGTAGTCGCGGATCTCGATCGCGATGGCGTTCTCGATCTGGTCGGCACAGCAAGCAGCGGCGGCGTGGTGGCTTACCTGGGTGACGGGCGCGGCGGTGTCAAGGGGACGAAAGTCTCCGACGCCGGGGTCAAGCGCTACAGCCTCGCGGTGGGCGATTTGACTGGAGACGGTATCGCGGATCTCGCCGCCGTCGACGAGGTGTATTACACCTGGGGCGGTCCCTATCAGTCGTCGAAGTTCACCGTACTGAACGGCCGCGGCGATGGCAGCTTTGAGCCCGCGGCGCAGTACGATTCCGACGACCCCGCGGCGCCTGACCATCACTCGTTGTACAGCATGGTGATCGGTGACGTCACCGGCGACGGTCACGCTGACGTGTTGACCGGCCATGGCGAACTCTATGCGGCCTACGGGCTGGGACCATCGGCGCCGCTCGCCAATCCCGTAAAGTTCAACCTGCAGAACACCGGAGGCGGCGGCACGCTCGCGGACATGAACGGCGATGGGCTGCTCGACATCCTTGGCTACGACTATGCGGGACCGGCTGACTACGGTCCCGCGATCGTCTACAACACGACCCGCACGCCCGACGAGAATCGCCCCCCGTCGGGCCTGTCCGTCGCCGATCGTGTGATATGGCCGTACGACCGGTATTACTGGGACACCGACGAGAACGAGATCGACGCGGGCTTCCCGTCCGATCCGGATCTGCATCGCCTCTCGTACCGCTGGACGCTCGCGGATGGCACGGTCGTCAGCACCTGGCCAGGATGGGCACCCAAGCTCGACCCGGGAACATATCAGGCGACGGTGACCATCAGCGATGGCCAGGGCGGCACCGCCAGCAAGACCTTCACGGTTGACGTTCCTCCCTATCAGGAAATCGTCCTGCACCCGGGGTACGAGTCGCGGATGTACGGTGCATGGCAGAGCGTCGACGATCCGACCGCCGCGGACCGCCGCCGCCTCTGGCATCCAGACTTCGGAGCGCCAAAGCAGGTGCAGCCGCTGGCGAATCCCACCAACTTTTTCGAGGTGCAATTCCTTGCGGACCCGACTCAGGAATACAAGCTGTGGGTCCGGATGAAAGCGGACAACGACTACTGGGGCAACGATTCCGTGTTCGTGCAGTTCACGGGCGCGAGGGATGCGTCGGGCAATGCGATCTACGAGATCGGCACGACGTCCGCGCTCGCGGTGAATCTCGAGGAGTGCTCGGGATGCGGCATCTCCGGTTGGGGCTGGGAAGATGACGGGTGGGGGAGCGTGAACGCGAACGGCACCACGCTGCGTTTCCCCGCGGGCGGTCCGCAGACGCTCCGCGTGCAGACGCGCGAAGACGGCGTGTCGATCGATCAGATCGTTCTGTCAGCCGTGAAGTACAAAACCACACGACCGGGAACGGCGAAGAACGACACCACGATCCTGCCGCACGGCAGCGTGTACCTGTTCCCGCCACAGAGGTGAAGGGCGATAGTTGGCAGTTCGCAGTTCGCAGTTCGCAGTTAGCAGTTCGCAGTTGGCAGAAGACAGGGTGCTCTTCTGCAAACTGCAAACTGCAAACTGCAAACTGTCTACTGTCTACTGTCTACCGTCGCCCCTACAGCGGCAATCTCAACGTCGCCCGACAGCCGCGCTCCGGCGTCCTGTTCTCCAGCGACAGCGTGCCGCCGTGCGCTTCGGCAATCTGGCGGCTGAGCGCGAGTCCGATGCCCGAGCCTTGCGGCTTGGTCGTGAAGAAGGGGACGAACAGGTTGGACGTGTCGGGCAATCCGGGACCTTCGTCCTCGACTGTCACCTGCAGGAACCCGTCGTTCTTCGTCCAGTCGATCCAGACGTTGCCGCCCGTTTCGAGCGTGGCGTCGACGGCGTTGCGGACGATGTTGATCAGCAGCTGTTCGAGCTGATCGGGATCCGCCTCGACCTGGACGTCGGATTTCGAGCGGAGCGTGATCGGCAGCCGGTTTTCGAGCTCCGCGATCCGGCGCGCCAGCGGCAGAATCTGAATCGGCCGCTCCTGCGGTTTCGGCAGTTTTGCCAGTTGCGCGTACTGGCGGAGGAAGCGCCCGAGCGCGCCGGAGCGCGTTTCAATCAGGTTCAAGCCGTCCTGAATCTCGGCGGCGCGCGGTACATCGGGGATGCGCGAGATCATCCGCTTGATGCTGTGCGCGATCGACTTGATCGGGGTCAGCGAGTTGTTGATCTCGTGCGACAGCACGCGCACGATGCGCTGCCATGCAAGCTGTTGTTCCTCTCGCAGCGCGCGGCTCAAATCGGCGAAGACCAGCAGCTGGTGCGGCTTGCCGTCGCGATAGAAGGTCGAACGGCGCAGCTCGAGACGCGTCCCGGCGCCGAAGGCGCCTTCGATCAGACGCGGCGTCTCGCCAAACAGATACGAGTGCAATCGCAATCCACTCGCGTCATGACCGACGATGTCCGCGGCGGGCTTGTTCAACAGACGCTCGGCGGCGGGGTTGGCCAGCACCACTCTCTCGTCCATGTCGAACGCGATCACGGCAACATCGATCGCTCCCATGACGCTGGCGAGCAGCGCCGTCGATTCAACCGCTTCCGAACGCTGCCGCTGCAGCGTGTTGCCGAGCGAGTTGATCTCCTTCATGACGAGATCGGCGGCGCTCCCCGGTTTTGCGCCGGTGCCGCGGATCGAGTAGTCCCCCTCGTGCAGCGCGCCCAGCAGGTTGGCGGCCAGGTACAGCACGCGCGTCACCATCTGGTAGGCGGTCGCCGCGCATCCGACCCAGACGACGAGCACGACGGCGGCGAGCGTCCAGCGGACTTCGAAGCTGTAGTTCTGTCCCCAGACGATCCAGACGAGGGCGATCGCTGCCGGAAGGCCGCCGAGCAGGCACAGACCGACCACCGCCTGCTCGAGACTCCAGTGGATCCGTTTTGCCAGTCGCGCTCGCCGCCGCGCCAGCGTGCCGTCGGGCCGTTCGCTCGCGCTCACCTGCCCGGGCTGGCTTTTCGCGGACCGCTCCGCTCCGTTGGCCGCGTCGGAGCGCTTATTCGCGGACGCCATATTGCTGGAGGCGGCGATAGAGCGCGCTGCGGCTCATCCCGAGCTGTTCGGCGGCGAGGCGGACGTCGCCGTTGTGGCGCGCGAGCACCTTTTCGATGAAGACGCGCTCCGCCTCTTCGAGCGAGAGCTCGTCGACCTGGGCGCTTTCCGATCCTGCTTTGGCGCGCAGACTGAGATGCCGGACCGACACGTGGCCCGCCGCCGGATCGGCCATGAGCACCGCGCGTTCGATCGCGTGCGCCAGCTCGCGGACGTTGCCGGGCCAGCCGTGCGTCTGCAAGGCCGCCATCGCGTCAGCGTCGAATCCGGCGATCGGCTTGCGGTAGCGCGCGGCATAGATCCCAAGGAAATGCCGCGCCAGGGGCTCGATGTCGGAGCGGCGATCGCGCAGCGGCGGCAGGTGGATGACGACCGTGTTCAGGCGATAGAGCAGATCCTCGCGGAAGCGGCCGGCGGCGATCTCCGCGTGCAGATCCGCGTTGGTCGCCGACAGAACGCGGACGTTCACGTAGCGGACGCGCGACGATCCGACGCGCGCCATTTCGCCGGTCTGCAGCACGCGCAGCAGCTTGGCCTGCAGCCGCATCGGCATGTTGGCAATCTCGTCGAGCAGCAGCGTGCCTTCGTCGGCCATCTCGAAGCAGCCGATCCGGTCGACGCGCGCATCGGTGAACGCGCCCTTGACGTGGCCGAACAGCTCGCTTTCCGCGATCCCCTCGGCCAGTCCTCCCGCGTTCATCGTCACCAGCGGCTTGCTTCGGCGATCGCTGAGCGCGTGGACCC
>JBKPSE010000361.1:0-2079 GCA_046765855.1 Acidobacteriota bacterium
GTGTCACAGCGTTTTGCGCATTCGGATGAGCGGCACGGGCGCGCCGCCACGGTCGTCCGTGACTCGCTCGACTTCTTCATAGCCGCACGCCCGATACAGCGGCTCACCAGCCAGCGTCGACATCAGCTCCATCGTCCGGAATCCCTCGCTTCGCGCCGCTTGCTCGGCGAGCGCGACGATCAGCCGCCCGACGCCCGTGCGCGCGTGCCCCGGATGCGTATACATGGCGCGAATACGCGCAGCATCGATAGACGCATCCAGCAGCGCGCCGGCGCGTCCGGAGGTGTGGTCGCCGCCGTACAGCCTGGCCCGCCGGCTCCAGCCGCCGCAGCCGGCGAGCTGCCCGTCCGCCTCGACGACGAAATAACAGCCATCGTCGATCAGCGTCGTGTCGACGCCCATAATGGCGCGGCTCGATTCGATCTGCTGTTGGTCGAGATACGGTTTCTGCAAATCAAGAATAGCTGCATCGATCAGCGCCCTGAGCGCATCGATGTCGTCTCGAGTGGCGAGGCGATGGGTCAACACTGTCGGCGATCATAGCCGCCTGGCGCGTTTCAATGGCTCGCAACCGCCCCGATCAGATCCGCGCGAGCGACGCAGAGAACGAATTCCCTCCGCGACCTCACGCACGGCAGCCGCGACGTTCCGTCAATCTACCCACACCAGCACGCGCGACGCGCCTTGTGACCCGTAGTCGACGACAATGCCCGGACCGTAGCGTTGGATGTCGTCGACGGTGAGCCGGAACTTTGCCGGAGTGACGCCCAGCCGCGAGAGGATGTTCACGCTGCTGAACCGCATCAGCCACAACGGAACTTCGAAGCGGACCACTTCCCCGGTCTCGCTCTTCCAGTTGATGACGTGGACCGTGTCGACCGGCGTCGCGCCGCCGTCGGCCCTTCGATTGATGCGAATGTCCGCTCTCTGTGGATTGACCACCTCGATCAACGGCGGCCGGGACCCGAAACGAGCCTTCACCGCCTCGATCGCCTGCACCGCTTCCCGCTCGGGGCCAGTGCGTTTGTCCATGTTGCGGAAGACGAAATACGCTCCCGCTCCCGCCAGCGCGGTGAAGGCGATAGCGATCAGCGCGACAGCTCCGAGCGTTACTTTCACCCAGGTGCGCATGGCGGGATGCGCGCCTAGGCGGGCGTGATGCAGCCCGTGCGCCGCGCCACCAGGATCCAGCCAAGTGCGGAAGCGAAGAGTTCCCGCCGGTTCATCGCGGCCTCCTTGCGATCAGCGCTTCTTCGGCACGAAGGCCTGACCGAGCAGTGTCGGATCGAGACCTGGCGCCGCGCCGCCGTCGATCGCGAAACGGTACAACGACGCGACGTAGACGCCCTGCAGCGCCGAAAAGAAAATCATCAGGAACACCGCGCCAATCGCGAAGACCGGAATGGCGAACACGCCAACGGTCATCGCGGTGAGTCCGGCGATCGCGATCAGCGTGAGCCAGGCGCACACCGCCGCCGCTCCCAACGTCGTCCCGCCGACCACGGTTTCTCCCCACGTCTTGCGGAACACGCTGACCGAGCGCCGGAACGAGTCCGGAATCGAATGGTCCTCGAGGACCAGCACCGGGACGACGAAGAAGGTGGCGAGGGACCAGGCGGCACCGAGCACGGCGGCGATGATCTTGCCGACGAAGGCGAGGCGATCCTGAATGACGCGCAGCGCGACGCCGACCGTCGCGGCGACGATCGCCCACATGACGATCGGCCCGACGCGCCGTCCGGCTGCGGCAAGTGCGGAGGCGACCGTCGGATCGCCGCCGCGCATGCGTTCAGTGGCGCCCGCAACCACCGCCGCCTGGAAAAAGATGCCAATCGAGTAGGTGGCCACGTACATCACGAACAACGGCGCGTAGGTGTCGACGCCGCGCCGCTCGAGACGCGACGTGTCGAGCCCGAACCCGAACGCCACGGCCACGACCGCTGCGATGATGAACAGCCCGGAGATGAGCGGCAGGACCATCAATTCCTTGTCCTGCATCATGATCCGGTACGACTGCCCCACGAGCTGGAAGCTACGACCGATTCGTCCCATGCTGCTGCTCCTTGCGCTGACGGTATG
>JBKPSE010000362.1:0-5564 GCA_046765855.1 Acidobacteriota bacterium
CGTTCTCCAGCACGATCGCGCGCAGCGCCGCCCGCTGCGAAAGCGTCAGCCGCTGCCAGGCTTCCTCGAAGACGGTGTGCTGCTCGTCGAGCAGCCGCGCGAGCGTGATGTGCAGGTCGTCGAGCGTCGCGGTTCGCCTCCGCGCCGCCCGCACGTCGTCCCACGTCTCGTGCGCGAGTCGCTGTACGTCGTAGGGAACGTTGGCGCCGAGCTCGACGATCGCGGCGCCGAGGCCGTCCTCGGGACGGATGCCACTTCGCGAAAAGCGCGTTTCGATGAAAGCGGCGAACAGCTTCGCATCGATCTTGCCGAGGCGAATGACCGGACCTGCCTTGTAGAACGGGCGGCGCGGCGTGAGCATCCGCTCCATCAGCGACGGCTCCGAGCCGGCGAAGACATAGCCCACGGACCGCTGTTCCTGGACGGCGGCGCGCAGTGCCTGTTCGACATTGCCGCCGTCGAACGCCGCGATCGCCTGGAATTCGTCGAGGGCAATTGCCATCGACTGCTTGCGCGCCGCGGCAATTCTTCCGGGCAGCGCGAAGATCTCGGACGCCAGCCTCCCGGCGTCGCGCGGCGACCTTACCCCGGGAAAGGTCACAGCAGGATGCGTTTGCCCGGGGACCTGTCGGTTGACGCGCAGTTCGGGAAACACGCCCGCGAGCAGTTCTCTGGCCCACTCGCGCACGCCGCTGGCCGGCGTATCGGCGGTCAGCAGCGCACGCGCGTAGGCCTCGAGAAACGCCACGTACGAACTGGACGCCGCAACGGAGACCTCGACCGTGAGAATCCGCTGAGCGGCGAGCGACTTCATCACCCCGCGAATCAGCGACGACTTGCCGTAGCGCCGCGGCGAGATGAGGAAGACCTTCTGCCCCTCCGCCAGGTCGCGCAGCAGACGCGCGCGTTCCTCATCACGGTCGGCGAACGCGGCGGCGGTCACGACTTCACCGTAGACGAATGGGTTGGCGGCGGTCATTACGGCATTATACGTAATGATTACGTAAAACACAGTAGCGACCTGCGTTAGGTGACTCTCGGCAAGGAGCGGCCGCCGTCGGGGCGCGGTGAGCCGCCGCACTGGCACGGCTGGTGCAACACGGTCCAGGCACTACCTGTTTTCAGCGACGGATCACCAGCGGGCGCGGCGACGGAACGACAGTTTCGTAAGCCGGTGTCCGATAGTCACACCGGGAGGATGCGATGAGGCGTTTTCTCCAGTCGGCGGCGGCGTTGGCGGTCGTTCTCGGGCTTGCCGCATCCGCGGCAGCGCAGCAGCCGGTGCCCGCAGGGCACATCAAGACGGTGTCGGGCGCGGCGTTCGTCGTGCGAGCGGACGGCACGAAAGCGGTCAAACCGGGGGATGCGATCTTTGCCACTGACACGCTGCGCACCGGCGGCGACGGCGCCGTTGGGATGACGCTGCGCGACGACACGCGTGTGTCATTGGGCCCGAACAGCGAAGTCAAAGTGGAGCGGTACGTCTACGCCCCCGGCGAAGGCGGACTCGGCATGGTTCTGAAATTCATGCGCGGCGTTGCCGTCTACGTCTCCGGACGCATGGCCAAGCTCGCGCCGGATTCGGTCCGTCTCGAAACGCCTACCGGTATCGTCGGCGTACGTGGAACGACCGTCGCGATTCGGGTCGAGCCATAAACCGAGGACGTTGTCGCGTGGCTGGCGCGTGGCGGAAGGCGTGGCTTCCGGCAGGAGTGATCGCCCTCGTTCTGTCTGCGGGCTGCGGCGGCAAGCGGCTGGCTGCGGCGCCTCCGGTTGCGCCTGCTTCGCCAACGCTCATTGCGCTGCTGCCCGATCCGGAGACGCATGTCACCGGACGGATCCGCGTGGCCAATGAGTTCGGCGGCGTCGACGTGGCAACACCGCGGGCATCGGTGACGACGACGGCGATGGCCGCGCCGGGAGCCATCACCACGCTCAGCGAGATCGAGGTCGAACGCCTTTTCGGCGCAGCGATACGCTCGTTGCCGCCCGCGCCCCGTCACTTCACCCTGCAATTCAAATTCGAGTCGGACACGCTGACGGAAGCGTCCGCGGCGCTCGTCCCTGAGATCCTTTCCGCCGTCAAGGCGCTGCCCATACCCGAAGTGATGATCGTCGGCCACACCGACACCACAGGGGATCGCAAGTCGAACGTCGCGCTCGGACTGAGGCGGGCCATGCGGGTCCGGAGCATCCTCGCCGAAGCGGGACTCTCCTCAGCCACGGTTGACGTGACCTCGCACGGCGAAGGGGACCTGCTCGTCAAGACTCGCAACAACGCGGCCGAGCCGCGAAACCGTCGTGTCGAGATCACCGTCAGGTAGGGCCTCGTTGCCGCCGCGTCGCGCGTCGATTCGGCGTCGCCTGATGCTGGCCGCGGCCATTGTGCCTCTCGCTGGGGTGGCACTGCTCGCGCTCTATCACCCCTCGACTTTTTCGCGCATCGAGGACGCCGTGTACGACACGGTGGTCCGCTCCGCGAGCGGCCGGAAACCGGCGGGCCGCGTCGCGATCGTGGACGTTGATGATCGAAGCCTCGCGTCGGTCGGTCAGTGGCCGTGGCGTCGGGACGTGGTGGGGCGATTGATCACGTCGTTGAAGGATGCTGGCGCCGCGGTGATTGCGATTGACGTCATTTTTGCCGAGTCCGATCGCCTCGGCGCGTCAGCTGCTGACGCTCCGTCTACGCCCGACGAGCGCCTTGCCGCCGTCGTTGACGATAGCCGTGTCGTGCTTGGTTACGGATTGACCTTCGATCCTGTCGCCGGGACAACACGTCCCTGCGCGCTGCACCCACTGCCGCTCAGCCTCGTGCAGCATGGCGCAGATGACCATGCGCCTCCTTTCTTTCGTGCAACCGGCGCCGTATGCAACCTGCCCGTTCTCGCCGCGGCGGCAAAGCGGTCGGGCTTTTTGAATGCCGCCCCCGACGCGGACGGGGTTCTCAGGCGTGTGCCGCTCGTGGCCGAACTGGACGGGCGCGTTTATCCGAGCCTCGCGCTGTCGGCGGTGGCGGCGCTGAGAGGCGCCGAGAACCCGACCCTCAACGTCTCGACGGTGAATGCATCGACACTCACCCTCGGCGGTATGTCCATCCCGCTCGACGGCCGAAGCAATCTGCTCCTCGGGTTCCGCGGCAAGAAGCGCGGCTTCCCGTATCTGTCCGCGGTCGACGTGCTCAACGGCGCGATCGATCGCGACGGCCTCCGCGGAAAAATCGTCCTGGTCGGAACGACGGCACTCGGCACCCGTGAAGTGGTCGCGACGCCGCTCGATACCCAATTCGTCGGCGTCGAGGTGCAGGCGACGACGGTGGACAACCTGCTGCAGCAGGACTTCGTCCATCGATCGGTGTTCGCAACCGCGGTCGACATCGTGCTGATCGTGACGGCCGGCGCCGTCGTCGCACTGATCTGTGCTTTCTTCGGCGTGACAGCGGGTGTGATCGCCGCGGCAGGACTCGTTGTCGCGTTCTGGTGGGGAGCGTCATGGCTGCTGTCCGCGCAGCGTCTGTTCGTTTCGCCGCTTGCGCCGAGCCTGGCCGTCCTCGGCACATTGGCAGTAATGACGCTCGGCAGGTTCGCAGGTGAGCGTCGGCGCGCGACGCGAGCGGACGCGGACAAGGCTGCCGCCCAGAGCCTGATGATTCAGACGCTGCTGTCGTTGACCGAAGTGCGCGATGCGGAAACAGGGCGCCACTCGCGCCGGACGCAGCAATACGCTCGTCTGCTGGCGGAGGCTCTCGCCGGCCATCCGGCCTTCCGCGACTTCTTGACGCGGGAGCGCGTCGATTTACTCGCGCGTCTGGCGCCGCTGCACGACATCGGCAAGGTCGGCATTCCCGATCGCGTCCTCAACAAGCCGGGGCCGCTGACGACCGAAGAAGTGGCCGAGATGCGCCGCCATCCCGAGCTCGGACGGGACGTCATCCTGCGCGCGGAGGCGCGTGTCGGCGTGCGCGACGACGCCACGCTGCAGCTCGCCAAGGATATCGTCTACACGCACCACGAGCGCTGGGACGGGAAGGGCTATCCGCGCGGTCTGCGCGGCGAGGAGATTCCAATCGCCGGACGAATCATGGCCGTCGTCGACGTCTACGATGCCGTCAGCGCCCGCAACCTGTACTGCACGGCGTCCTCGCACCAGGAAACGGTGGCCCTGATCGCGCGCGGACGCGGAACGCATTTCGATCCCGACGTCGTCGACGCGTTTCTCGGTGTTGCCGCGGCGTTCGAACAGGTGTCGGCCGAGGCGCTCGAAGACGCGCTTACGCCGGCACGAGCGCGATGACGCGGACAGGACTGCCGCTGCCATTCACGATTTTCAGCGGCGCTGCGATCACCACCGAGCCCGTAGGCGGCAGCTGATCGAGGTTGCCCAAGCTGGCCAGACCGAACTTGCCGGCACCGTGCATGGTCGCGTGGTTCGGGAATGGCGGGTCGAACCGGCCGGCCTGGCCGGCATCCGTTCCAATCGTCTCGACGCCAACGCCGAGCACGTCCCGATCGTGCGCGAGCAGCTCCGACGTTCGGGCGTGAAATCCCGGACTGTGCGGACCGTCCTCGCTCGCATTGATGAACGCCGTGCCCGTGCGGCGGCTCCATCCGCTGCGCAGCAGGACCCACGCCCCGCGCGGTATTCGTCCGTGCTCCGATTCCCACGACTGAAGCCGCTCCGGCGTCAGCAGGAAGTCGGGATCGCGCGCCGCGTCACTGCTCACGTCGATGACGCAGGCGGGACCGACAAAGCGCGACACCGGGATCGTGTCGCATGCGTTGTCCGGCAGATCCTTTCCGGTAATCCAGTGAACCGGCGCATCGAAGTGCGTACCTGTGTGTTCGCCGAGATGAATCGCGTTCCAGTACCAGGCGGGCCCTTTCTCGTCGTAACGCGAGATCACCTCGATCGACATTCCGGGCGAGGCTGCGAACATCGGAGGCAGATCGATGACAGGCGTCGATGGTCCGAGTGGCTGCGTCAGATCGACCACTCTGACGCTGCCTCGACGAAGCTCCTCGACGAGCTGCAACAGCACGCTCATGCGATCTCCCGCGCCGCCGGCTTTCTCGCGGCAATCCATCGCTTGAAACGAAACGCATTTTCCGGCAGCTGCAGATCCATGCCGTAATGATTCGGCCCGACTGCCGCGACCTTCGCGACGATCACACTCAGGTCGTTCCGGCCAAATGCTTCGATCGCGGATTCCCCGAATGCCATTACGGAGTCGGCAACGTCAACGTGCTCGATCCCGGCGCCGCGGGCGATGGCGGCGAGATCGGTAATGCCTGACGTGGTGTGCGAATCGAATCCTCCAGTCGACAGCAGGCTCCCGTTGTCGAAGATGAAGTGGACGAGATTCCGCGGCCGATACCGCGCGAGCGTCGCGAGCGTGCCCAGGTTCATGAGCACCGAGCCGTCGCCGTCGAGCACGACGACCTTCTCGTGCGGGAGATGCAGCGCCAATCCAAGACCGATGGACGATGCGAGACCCATCGCGTGCTGCAGGTAGAAGAAGTTCTCCTTGTGGCCCAGGTCGTAGAGCTCCTGCGCGCACGCTCCCATGA
>JBKPSE010000363.1:0-9237 GCA_046765855.1 Acidobacteriota bacterium
CCTGCACACCGACCGCGGGTGCGAGCCCGACTGGGAGGAGTTCGAGCGCGCGGTCACGCCGCAGACGCGGCTGCTGTATCTGTCGAATCCGAACAATCCCACCGGGTCGGTGCTGACGGGCGCGTCGATGGCGCGCATCTCGGCGCGGTGATTTCCGCCCCGAGGTAGACCTCGTCGCTCAGCAGCCATGTTCCGGTCTGCTGACAGCGATCGGCGATCCGACGCATTGCGGCGCCGGATAGGACCGAGCCGGTGGGGTTGTTGGGATTGGAGAGATACAGCAGGCGAGTCTTCGCGGTGACGGCGCGGTCGAACTCCTCCCAATCGGGCTCCCACGAGGCTTCCGTGCGCAGCCGGAACGTCCTCACCTCGGCGCCGAGACTGCGCGCGACGCCCCACATCTGCATGTAGTTGGGCACTTGCATCGCGACCACGTCGCCCGGTCGCAGCTGGCTGAGGGCAATGAGGTAATTCGCTTCGGATGTACCGTTGCTGACCTCGATGTGGTCGACGCTCGCGCCGCCATAGATCTCGGCGAGACGCTCGCGCAACTCGATCGTGCCGTTGGACTGGCTGTAGCCGAGCGGCACGTCGAGAAAGGACTCCAGGTCGAAGCCCATGCCCGTCAGCTCGCGCAGCGTCAGCGGCCGCACGCCGCTCTCGCTCATGTCGTAGTCGACGAGGTTTTCCCACGTCGACTGCATCCGTTCCATCTCGAAGGTGTCTATGGGCATGGGGTGCAAACCGTCGTGCTAAGGGTGCTATGGGTGCGGTCAGGTGCTAAGGGTGCTGGTGCTAAGGGTGCTAAGGGTGCGAAAGGTGCATACAGGTGCCAAGGGTGCTGGTGGTGCTAAGGTGCGTGCCTCGCTGCGCAACCCGTTCACGAGATCGATGGGGGCTTAAAAGTCGTCATCGAATCGCGGCGCGCCCGGTGCTTGGGAGTGTCTGCCGTCGGTGTGGGCATCGTATCCGCCTTCGGAAGATGTCCACGAAGGCAATCAAGCGCATAGCCCTTTAGTACCTTGGGCACGTGCACCCTTTGCACCTTGAGCACCCGCACGCTAGCACCTGTGTGCACCTTTGGCACCAGCACCCTTAGCACCCGCCAGCACCTCGAGCACCAGCACCCTTAGCCCCTTCCCGCACGCTTAGCACCCGTAGCACGTCAGCGGAGGCGCGGAGTGCCTCAGCGGAGGTACTTCCCCGTGTCCGCCGGATCCATGTTTCCGCCGCTGACGATGGCGACGACCGGTGCGTCGTAGTTTGCGTCGGCCTTCAACGCGGCGGCAACGGTAGCGGCGCCGCTTGGCTCGGCGACGATCTTGGCGCCCAGGAAGAGCCAGCGAACGGCGGCCGCGATCTCGTCATCCTCCACGGTGTCGATGCGATCGACGAACTGGCGCACGTGCGCGAAGTTGAGATCGCCGGGGCGCGCGGCCATCAGTCCGTCGGCGATGCTCTGCGATCCATCGAGCGTGCGCACTTCCCCCGCTTCGATCGATCGCTTCATGGCGGCGGCGCCAGACGGTTCGATGCCGATGACGAGGACATCCTGCCGCGACTGCTTGATCGCGGCCGAGACGCCTGAGATGAGTCCGCCGCCGCCGATCGGCACGAGCACGGTCCGTACTGCTGGCAGCTGATCCAGGATTTCGAGGCCGAGCGTGCCTTGCCCCGCGATGATCCGTTCGTGATCGAACGGCGGGATCATCACCAGGCCGCGCTCGGCGGCGAGCGCCTCCGCTCGCGCGCGCCGGTGCAGCGACGTCGTCCCCTCGAACACCACGTCGGCGCCGAACGCCCTCGCACCTTCTACTTTGATCTTCGGCGCCGTCGTCGGCATCACGACTACGGCGGGTGCGCCGAGCTCGCGCGCGGCGAGCGCGACGGCCTGCCCATGATTGCCCGACGAGTAGGTGATGACGCCGCGCCGGCGTTCGTCGGCGGAGAGCTGCGCCAGCATGTTGTACGCGCCGCGGATCTTGAACGCTCCGCCGGGCTGCAGGCTTTCGCATTTCAACCATAACGCACGACCGGCGACGGTCGACACGTCGATCAGCGGCGTGACCCTGGCGATCGGACGAATCCGTTCGCGCGCCGCACGGATGTCGTCGAGCGTCACCAACTCCATGAGCCGTGAGGCATGAGTCATAAGCCTACCGTCCACCTTTGCCGCCGATTGGTTCGCCGGCCGGCGTTGGCAGCGGATCGGTCTTCTTGAACGGTTCTGCGGGGCGCGACAGGAAGCGCGTGATGTCCTCACGCGTGCCCGCAGCGTGCGCCGTGGCGGATGCGGCGGCGAGCGCTTTGATGCGGCGCAAGCCGGCAGACGCGTTGGCGCGGACCGCGGCGGTGGCCTGCGTGTCGGCGGCGAGCTCCATCAGGCGCTGCACGACCTGACTTTGCACGGCCTCCTGAATCGCGGCGCCGTAACCGTCGGCCGGCCTGGCTGCGCCCCAGGTGCGCTGGACCAGCGCATTGACGATCTCACCGAAACCCGGGATCGCGGCGCTCCGGCCATGCTGTTCGACCGCCCGTGCGGCGCGCGCGCGGTCGAGTAGTGCGCCGAGCGTGATGTCTGCCGCGATCGTTGCTGCGCCGATGGGATCGAACACCGGGTCGGTGCGCTTCTCGAATTCCTCGGCGGTGCCGCCGCCGTAGCCGGACGCCGTCGGAGGGACGAGATCCAGGATCCGTTCGGGAATGCGCAACGTGTCGACCGACAGCGTCTCGAGCACCGCCTGCAGCGCCGCCTTCTGCTGCGCCGCCGGGACGACTTCGGCGACGCGGCCGGGATTCGGGCCCGCGGGTGTGCGTACGGCGTAGGTGAAATAGACTCCGCCGATCGATTTGGCCGCCGCAACGGTCTGATAGCGATGATGCAGGTAGAGCGGCAGCAGCCTGAGCTCGAGATCGGACAAGGGCGTGCCGACGGGGATCGATGTAATCCCGAACTGGGCGAGGCCGATCCTGCGCACGTCGAGCTCGTGCCTGAGCGTGGCGATCGGATCGGCCCCGTTGTCCCACAGGCTGGCGAGCGGGTGCGCCGAGCCGACGGGACGCGCATCGGGATCGTCGATGTAGAGCAGACCATGCGCGACGGCGTCCTGAACGATCTTTTCCAGCTCCGCGGGTTCGCTGGCGCCGGGCGCGAATTGCGAGTAGGCGTACTTGACGGCGAATTTATCGAACTCGCCGATCCCCGTCGCATACGCGTTGGACAGATCGAGCTTGCCGTCCTTGATTTCGACCCATGGCGCCGGATAGTCCATGACCGAGGCGCGTCCGTACGAACTGGCGGCGAAGTTGTGCTCGAAGCCAAGCGTGTGGCCCGTCTCGTGTGCGGCGAGTTGCCGAATGCGCGCCAGCGCCATCGCCGACGCGTCGGCCGAAGGATCGAGCGCGGCGAGGTAGTCCGGTTCGGGAGACATGTCGGCGAGGCACGCGGTCCCGGCGAGATATTGCGGGATCATCCCGGCTCCGAGCGTGAAGTCCTGGCGTACGCGCAGCGATCCGAGCGTAACGTTGCCTTTGATCAGTTCACCGGTGCGCGGATCGGCGATGCCGCCGCCGTAGGACCAGCCGCGGGTGGCGCGATGCACCCAGTTGATCATGTTGTAGCGCACGTCCATGGGGTCGGCGTCGGCGGGCAGCACCTTCACCTGGAAGGCGTTGCGGAAGCCCGCCGCCTCGAACGCCTCGTTCCACCATGAGGCGCCTTCGATCAGCGCGGCGCGAATCGGCTCCGGCGCGCCGTTGTCGACGTAATAAACGATCGGCTTCACCGGCTCGGAGATCGCTGCCGACGGGTCCTTCTTCTCGAGGCGGTGCCGCTGGATCCACCGCTTCTCGATCGGCTCGTTAATCGGCGAGGCGTAGTCGTAGAAAAGAATCCCGAACGACGGCGCGCGCGGATCGAGCCGGCGCGGCGTGTATTTGAGATCCGGCAGCTGCACGAACGAATGATGTTCACGCAGCGTAATTGCAGTGGGTGACGGCGTCGTTTGCCGGATGTAGCGTCCCGGATCCTGATCCGTCGTGAAGGTGAGTGTCGTCTCGATCTCCGTATTCTGCGGGAACCCCTTGGTCCGCGGCAGATACAACGCGCTGCGGCTGTCATCGAGCCGGTAGGTGCCCTGGCGCGCCTGGCGCAGACGATCGATCACGCCATGCGCGTCGCGCATGACGAAGGACGTGGCATCGACCAGCACGCGGCCGTCTTCCTCCGCTTCGACCTTGAAGCCCCAGAGGACCGACTGCGCGAACGATTCCCTGACCGCCCGCTTCTCCGCCTCGTTGCTGCTGATCGCGCGATAGCTGTAGTTGGGCTGCGTCATCAGCACTTTCGGCCCGATGCGCTCGAAGGTGATCACGCTGGAGTCGCCGAGCTGACCGCGATCGAGGCCCACCGGATTCGATCCGAGACCCGCCGGCAGCGAGACCTGGTAGAGCATCTCCTGGCTGAACCGGGCGATCTCGAGATAGAGCTTGCCGCTCGATGCCTGCCAATAGAGCGGCATGTAGCCGTCGATCTTCTGGAGCTTCTCGACTTTTGAGGTGATGCTCGGCAGCTTCTCTGGTGTCTGCTGCCCCTGCGCTTTGCCCGCCTCCTGCGCGGCGGCGAGCGGGGAGAGCACACAGAGGCTGAGGGCGATGAGTATGGTTCTTTGCATGAATGTTCAGAAGACGAAGTCGGGCGTTGGAAACGGCTTCACGAGCGGAGTAACGAAGTGTAGCGGAGACGGCAGCAAAGCCTGAAGCCGATCGTCAATGCGGCGGGCCCGGCGGCTCCGAGCCCGACGCTCGTCGTTCGCTGTTTCGTTGCTTCGTGGACTACCGTCTCCGCGACCAGCTCGGTTGCGGACGCCGCCGCTACTTCGACGCCGTCGTTGTCTTGGTGCGCGGCGGCGCGTTCTTCACGTACTTGTCCATCCAGTTGATCGTCTCGGCAATCGTGTGCAGGACGGATTCGCGCGCGGCGTAGCCGTGCGCTTCGTAGGGCAGCGTCACGTAGCGAACCGTTGCGCCGAAGCCTTTCAGCGCCATCCACAGCCGCTCGGACTGGATCGGGAACGTCCCGGAGTTGTCGTCCATCTCGCCGTGGATCAGCAGAATGGGTTCGTTGATCTTGTTCGCGTGGAAGAAAGGCGACATCTTGCCGTAGACGTCCGGGATCTCCCAGAACGTGCGCGTCTCCGACTGGAACCCGAACGGCGTCAGCGTGCGATTGTAGGCGCCGCTGCGCGCGACGCCGGCACGGAACAGGTCGGTATGCGCGAGCAGGTTCGCAGTCATGAAGGCGCCGTAGCTGTGGCCGCCGACGCCGATCCGTTCGCGATCGGCAACGCCCATCTCGACCACCTTGTCCACCGCCGCTTCGGCGCTCATCGCCAGCTGCTGCACGTACTGGTCGTTCGCTGTTTCGCCGGCGCCGACGATCGGCATCTTCGGGTCGTCGAAGATCGCGTAGCCCTGCGTGAGCAGGAAGAGGTGCGACGCGCCGTTGTACGTGGTGAAGCGGTAGGGAGAACCCGTGACCTGCCCCGCCGTATCGATGTCACCGAACTCGCGCGGATATGCCCACATCACCATCGGCAGCCGCTGTCCCGCCTTGTAGTCCGGCGGCAGGTAGAGCGTGCCGCTCAAGTTGACCCCGTCCTTCCGCTTGTAGGTGACGAACTGCTTGCGTACGCCGCGGAGCTGCGGCGCCGGATCCTTGAACGCGGTCAGAGCCTTCTTCGTGCCTGCGGCCAGATCGCGCACGTAGTAGTTCGGCGGCTCGCTTGGCGTTTCGAAGCGCGTCAGGATCTTCCTGCCGCTGTCGTCGAGCGGCGCGACAACGGTTTCGTAGGTTTCGTCGTCCGATTGGAAGAGCCGCTCCGTCTGCAGCGTTTTGAGATTCAGTTTCGCCAGGAAGGGACGGTCTCCCTGCGGCGTCGCGCCGGTGCCCGACAGATAGATCGAGTCCCCGTCCTGAACTACCGTTCCAGCTTGTCGCCGCGTCACCGGCGTGCCCGGATCCGAATACGCGTCCTGGCTGCGGCGATCCCACAGTTTTCTCGGCGGACCGCCGTCCACGATCCACGTGCGCGTCTTGCGGGCAACGCGATCGCTTTCGGTGAGCAGTGCGACGCCTTTATCGGTGAATGACGCGTTGCCGTAGCGCCACTCCGTCTTCGCCAGCTCGGTCGGCGTGCCGCTGAACGGCGCGGCGAGCGACACGACACGATCGCGGAACGGAACGGTGTTCTTGGGATTGCCTTCATCGAGCGCTTCGACCCAGGTGATCGTCGCAGGTTGATCCGGACGCCAGCGATAGAGCCGTGGCCCGACCTGGACGCCGTTGATGGGAATTCCTTCCGACGTCGGCACGTCGGCAATTTTCCTGGCGAGTTCGCCGCGGCGGTTCCAGATCTCGACGTCCTGTGGAAAACCGTTCATGCCGTAGAGATGCGAGAACGGCCGCTTGACCTTCGAGACCAGCAGATATTCACCGCTCGGCGACGGCGTCACGCTCTCGACGATGCCCGGCTTGCCGACGACAGTCTTGCGCGCCGTCGGCAGGTCGTAGGTCGCGATCTGGCTGGTGAAGTAGTACTCGAACAGGTCGTCGTCGTACTTGGTCTTCAGCATGTCTTCGAACGTCGGCGCGGGGGAGGACTTGCCGTAGTTCTCGTGCACGTTCGGCCCCGCAGGGACGCGTGGTTCGGCAGGCGCGGGTCCTCGGCTGGCAGGCACGAGCGTGCAGACGATAGTCACGTTGTCGTCGAGCCAGTCGCAGGGCTCTCCCGCCGTCGCGTTGAGGCGATCCGAGCCGCTTATCAGCTTCGCCTGTCCGGTTGCGACGTCGGCCACCCACAGCTCGATGCCGTTCGCCTTCGTGTTCGTGAAGGACAGGTGCTTCCCGTCCGGTGAAAAGAGCAGCCCGCCGACATTGCTGCCGGCAGGCAGCGGCAGTTTCTTTTCCGCGCCGCCGGCAACGGACTTCAGCGTGATGGCAACCCCTGCGCCGGTGCGCTGCTGCCGTCCATTTGTCTTTGGATTGATGCGCGCGCCGGCGAGGCGGTGAATCGGCTCCGACAGCTCGGCGATCGTCGGCATGCTGCGCCGCTCGAGCAGAGCAATCGTCTGCCGATCAGGAGACAACAGCACGGTCGGCAGCGGCGCGGCGTCGAGGATGTCGACGATGACTTTGGGCGGCGTCAGGTAATTCTCTGCCTGTAAGACCGGTGCGAGTGTGCCCAACGCGATGGCGGTGAGAGCGATTCTGGCGACGCGCGTAAACATGCCGTCCTCCTGTGGGGAGCGCGATTGTACTACCTCGACCGTCCTGTCGGCGCGCTGGTTGCTTGATCGTCCACGCCATGAAAAACAGACGTCCGAAAAAACTGAAAGACCAGGTCATCGTCATCACCGGCGCCTCGAGCGGCATCGGCCTGGCGACCGCCCGGCTTGCGGCACGCCGCGGCGCACGCGTGGTGATGGCCGCGCGCAACGAGAACGACCTGAACGAGGCTGCGGAAGAGATTCGCGCCAACGGCGGGCAGGTCCTCGCCGTGCCCACGGATGTGTCGGATGAGGCGGCGGTTTCCCGCCTCGGCGAGGCCGCGCTGCTCGAGTTCGGCGCAATCGATACCTGGGTCAACAACGCCGGCCTGTCGATTTACGGAAAGCTCACCGACGTGCCGCTCGCCGACAAGCGCAAGCTCTTCGACATCAACTTCTGGGGCGTCGTGCACGGATGCCGAACCGCAGTACGCCTGATGAAGGATCGCGGCGGCGTGCTCATCAACATCGGCAGCGAAGTCTCCGACATCGCGATTCCGCTGCAGGGTATGTATTCGGCGTCCAAGCACGCAGTGAAGGGCTACACGGACGCGCTGCGCATAGAACTCGAGCACGACCGTATCCCCATCGCCGTGACTCTAGTCAAACCATCCGCGATCAACACGCCCTTCCCCGAGCATGCGCGCAACTATCTCGAGGACGGCGTGCCGGGATTGCCGCCTCCGGTCTACGCGCCTGAAGTTGTGGCGGAAGCCATCCTTCGCTGCGCCGAGAAACCCGTACGCGACGTGTTCGTCGGCGGCGCCGGCCGCATCCAGGCGGCGATCGGGCACGTCGCTCCGCGTCTGGCCGACACGTGGATGGAACGGACGATGTTCAAGCAGCAGAAGACCTACGATCGTTCGCAGCCGCGCGAGGGCAGCCTCGAGCGTCCGCAGCGCGACGGACGCGCGTATGGCCCGTATCGCGGCCACGTCATGCGATCGAGTGCGTATACCAAGGCGGCGCTGTCGGACACGATGCGCGTGCTGCCGTTCGTCGCCGCCGCCGCGGTGTTCGCCGCGGGCGTACGGCGTTGGCGCTCCGATCGTGACATCGCCGAGCAGCCGGTGTAGTTCTCGGCGCGCTTCACCGTGATCCGCTCGCGCCAGCGTGCTCAGGCGGGAGCGAGCTCTTTTCTGAAGATGACGTCGCCGGCCAGGTTGTGCAGCTTGACGCTGAGCGCCCGCGTTTTCGCGCTGGCGCTCAGCGTGCCGAAGAACTGGAATCCGGCGGAGGGCGGACGATTTCCCTTCATTCCTTTGGGAATGCCCACGAATTTCGCCTCGGGTCCGAATGTCTGATCGAGAGTCCCCGGTCCGAAGGTGCCGGCGTTGAGCGGGCCGGCGACGAATTCCCAGAACGGATCGAACTCGGTGAATCTGGCGCGCGCCGGATGATATTCGTGCGCAGCGCAGTAGTGCACGTCGGCGGTGATCCAGACGACGTTCCTGATCTGCTGCTGCTTGAGATGAGAAAGCAGATCGGCGACCTCGAGCTCGCGGCCGACCGGCAATCCGGGATCGCCGTTCGCCACCGCCTCGTATCGATTCGGACCGTCGCCGACCACCAGGCCAAGCGGCAGATCCGCCGCGACGATCTTCCAGGTCGCGCGGCTGTTCTTCAACCGCGTCTTCAGCCATGCGAGCTGTGCGGCGCCGAAGATGGCCGACGAGGCGTCCAGCGCGGCCTGCCGGTTCTCGCTGTTGGCCCCCTTGAAGGTGCGCATGTCGAGCGCGAAGATTTCGACCAGCGGTCCGAGCGAGACCGATCGGTAAATCCGTTCCGGATCGTCCGCCAGCTGCGGCAGCGGGTTGTATTCGAAGAACGCCTGTCGCGCGCGCGCCGCCAGTACGGCGACGGATTTCTCGGTATACCGCTGGTCCGTGTCCTTACGCCGCTCCCAGTACC
>JBKPSE010000364.1:0-2401 GCA_046765855.1 Acidobacteriota bacterium
TTTTCGATCAGCCCCAATCGCGCGCCGCTGTGGACCGAGGATCACCAGGCGTTAATCTTCGGACTGTACGAACCGCGTCCCCGCGATGAAGCGGCAGCCGCAGCCGATGACGAGGATGCCGCAGCGGCCCCCGAGAGAGGCGCGATGCCGCCGGCGGAATCCGCGAACGCCGACGACAAGGTCGATCTGGTCCTCTGGCATTACAAGGATCCACGGCTGCAAACGCAGCAGGAGGTCCAGGAAGCGCGCGACCGGGCCTTCAATTACGTCGCCGAGTACCGCGTGGCGTCGAAGAAGTTCATCCGGCTGGCGGACGACGCGATGCGGAACGTGACCGTTTCGCCGAAGCAGAGCCGATGGGGATTTGGATCGGACGATCGCGAGTACGAGCTGATGGGCAGCCTTGACGGCCGCCGGCATGAGGATGTGTTCGCCATCGATCTGGAGACCGGCCAGCGCAAGATGGCGGTGCCTCACGTTCGCTATTTCTCCGGCGCTTCGCCAGACGGCAATCACATCCTCTACTACACGGACGGCGACTACCACGTCTTCACGTTCGCGACCGGGAAAGATCGCAACATCACGCAGGGACTCCCGGTATCGTTCGTCGACGTCGAGGACGATCACAACAACGTGAAGCCGCCGATCAATGCCGTGGGCTGGGTGAGCGACAGCAAGACGGTCCTGCTCAGCGACGCGTGGGACATCTGGAAGGTGTCAATCGAGGGAGGGACGGCCGTGAACGTCACCGTCAACGGCAGGAAGGACGCGATCCGGTATCAGCAGCGTTATGCGCTCGAGCCGCCCGAAGACCGTGACAACGGCATCGATTTGTCGAAGCCGCAGTACTTCCGAGCCTATGGCGAATGGACGAAGAAGGCCGGCATCGCGCGTCTCGATCCGGGCGCGACCGGTGTGAAGATCATCGGATGGACCGATGCGTCCTATCCGGCGATGATGAAGGCGCGCAAGGCCGACGCTCTCGTCTACAGCCGCGGCACCTCGCTCGAGCCCAGCGATTACTACTACACGACCGATCCCGGGCTCGCCGATCCGGTGCGTCTCACCGATCAGCGTCCGCAGGTCGCGCAGTTCTCCTGGTCGGCGGGCGTGCAGCTGGTGAATTACACCAGCGACAAGGGAGACAAGCTGCAGGCGGCGCTGTTCCTGCCCGCCAATTACGAGAAGGGGAAGTCGTATCCGACGGTCGTGAACTTCTACGAAAAGATGTCGCAGACCGCGAACCAGTTCGCGGCGCCGACCGCGAATGGTTTCAACCGTTCGATTTACACGAGCCATGGCTACGCGGTTTTCGTGCCCGACATCACCTATCGCGTCAACGATCCGGGGATGTCCGCGGTGTGGTGCATGGTGCCGGCGGTCAAGGCCGCCATCGCGACGGGAATCGTCGATCCGAAGCGGATTGGCATTACCGGCCACTCGTGGGGCGGCTACCAGACGGCGTTTCTGATCACGCAGACCGACATCTTCGCCGCCGCGGTGGCCGGCGCGCCGCTGACCGACATGGTCAGCATGTATTCGCTGGTCTACAAGAACAGCGGCGGCGTGAACGGCGCGATCTTCGAGAGCAGCCAGGGACGGTTCAAGGGCGGATTCTGGGACAACTGGGACGCCTACTACCGGAACTCACCGGTCTTCTTCGCCAAGAACGTCAAGACGCCGCTGATGATCCTGCACAACGACAAGGACGGCGCCGTCGACTTCACGCAGGGGGTCGAATACTTCAACACGCTGCGGCGGATGCAGAAGCCGGTGATCATGCTCGAGTACATCGGCGAGAATCACAGCCTGGCGAGGCGCCCCAATCAGCGCGACTACACGGTGCGCATGAAGGAGTTCTTCGACCACTACCTGAAGGGCGCCCCGGCGCCCGACTGGATGGTCAACGGCATCCCCCGGCTGAAGATGGAAGAACACCTGAAGCAGCGCGCGAAGCCGGCCTCGGCCACGAAGAAGATCACGACGGAGGCAGCAAAGGAACGGTAATCAGTAGACAGTAGACAGTAGACGGTAGTCAGACTGACTACCGCCAACCGACTACTGACTACTGACTACCGACTACTGACTACCGACTACCAACTACCGCCCCTCCCACGCCCTCCGGCAGGCGTGTCGCTGACGGTGATGTTCACCATCTGCCCGTCGACGAATACATGGCGGATGCGCGTGGATTCGTTGAACAGATCGCCGTTGGTCACGATGATGTTGGCGATCTTCCCCTTCTCGAGTGAGCCAAGCCGATCGGCGGCGCCGGCGATGCGGGCGGCGTCGAGCGTCAGCGCGCGCAGCGCCGCTTCCTCGGTCAGCCCTTCGCGCACGGCGCGCGCCACGTTGCGCAGGAAATCGGCCGGGGCGGAGAGACCGGCGCCGGCGAAGGCGA
>JBKPSE010000365.1:0-4369 GCA_046765855.1 Acidobacteriota bacterium
GCGCTCCTGCGCGACGAACGGATCACCGGCGTGCGCATCGATCATCCCGACGGTCCGTTCAATCCCGCCAAGTACTTCGACATGCTGCAGGGACTGGCCGCCGACGCGTGGGGGATCGAGAGGCGCAACGGCGCGCGCGTGTTGTACGTGGTGGCTGAGAAGATTCTCTCCGGCCGCGAGCGTCTGCCGCTCGACTGGTGCGTGCACGGTACCACCGGTTACAACTTTCTCAATCAGGTGAACGGGCTGTTCGTTCATCCGGGCTACGCCCGCCGGATGCGTCGCACCTACGCCAAGCTCACCGGTCAAACGCAGACGTTCGACGACCTGCTCTACGAGACGAAGCGCCTGATCATGGACACGTCGCTGGCCAGCGAGCTGACGGTGCTCGCCCACATGCTCGATCGCATCGGCGAGACGAACCGCAAGTCGCGCGATTTCACGCTGAACAGCATCCGCGACATGTTGACCGAGGTCGTCGCATGCTTCCCCGTCTACCGCACCTACGTCAAGGAACAGGGATGGGGTCCTGACGATCGCGCCGCGCTCGAACGCGCGATCGTCCGCGCCCGCCGGCGCAATCCCGCGATGGATTCGACGATCTTCGACTTCTTCCGCGAGGTGATGCTGCCGCGCGATCCGGAGGACGTGCCGGTTGCCGGACAGGAACGGCGCGGCGGCTATCCGCCCGCGGACGCCGAGGAGGCGGCGGCGCGCCTGAAGTTCGCGATGAAGTTCCAGCAGTACACTGGTCCGCTGCAGGCGAAGGGACTGGAAGACACCGCGTTCTACCGCAACAACATGCTGCTGTCGCTCAACGAGGTCGGCGGCGATCCATCGCGCTTCGGGCTGCCCGCGCCGGACTTCCACGCCCTCAACCAGCTGCGGCGGCAGGACTGGCCCTACGAGATGATCGCGACTTCGACGCACGACACCAAGCTCGGCGAAGACGTCCGCGCGCGCATCAACGTGTTGTCGGAGATGCCGGGCGAGTGGGAACGCGAAGCCAGCAAATGGATGCGGATCAACAAGGGGGCGCGCACCCTGGTCGACGGCGAGCCGGCGCCCGACCGCAATGACGAGTACCGCTTCTATCAGGCGCTCGTCGGTGTCTGGCCGCACGGCTCGGCGCCGAGCGGCGATCTGATTCCGCGCCTCCAGCAATACATGACCAAGGCGGTCAAGGAAGCGAAACTGCATTCGAGCTGGATCAATCCGAATGAGGACTACGAGCGCGCGGTGACGACGTTCGTCGAGCGCGTGCTCTCCGGTCCTGGCGCCGAGCGTTTTCTCGGCGGCTTCGTGGCGTTCCAGCAGAGGATCGCGCGCTGCGGCGTGGTCAACGGGCTTTCTCAGACGCTGCTGAAGATCGCGTCGCCCGGTGTGCCGGATTTCTACCAGGGCAGCGAGCTGTGGGACTTCAATCTGGTCGATCCCGATAACCGGCGTCCGGTGGACTTTGCGCGGCGCCGCGAGCTGCTCGAAGAGGTCGACCGCATCCTCGCGACGGCGCCGGCGGAGCGCAGCGCGCGCATCGCCGCCCTGGCGCGGGACTGGTCGACTGGAACGATCAAGCTGCTGGTGACTGCCGCCGCGCTGCGCTGCCGCGCCGATCTCACCGACGTATTCCTCGACGGCGACTACCTGCCGCTCGAAGTCGAGTCGACGGTGGAGGGCCGCGCCATCGCCTTCGCGCGGCTGTCTTCGACCGGACGAGCGGTGGTCGCGATTGCCGCGCATCTGGTCAGCGGACTCGTTTCCGAAGAACGGCCGCTCCCCGTCGGGGATATCTGGCGCACGTCGCGCGTGATGCTGCCTGCGGCGCTCGCGACGCTGAACTTCACCGATGCAATTTCCGGCGCGGCAATGAAACCGGTCACCACGGCGTCAGGATCGTGGCTGTTCGTCGGACAGTGTTTCGATGTGTTGCCCGTCGCGTTGTTGGTGTCGACTCCGCAGCTCCACTCCGCAACAGCCGACTGAGGTCTGACGGACGGATCCTCGAGCCGCCTCCTCGGCCGTCGAGCGGCACAGTCGTCTCAAAGGTATTTCCGCAGATTCACCCTGCCGGTCTTCAGCACGAGTGGCTTGAACAAATCTCCCGTCTTCTTGAAGCGCGTGCGCACGTTGTCGAGGCGGAAATCTTCGATGCGAACGCCTTTGTCGACTTCCGCCCACGTGAGCGGCGTCGAGACGCAGGCGCGGGGGTGCGGCCGGACGGAATAGACCGACGCCAGCGTTCGGCCCCACGCGTTCTGGTTGTAGTCGACGAGCACGCGTCCTTTCGGACGTTTCGCCACGCGATACTCGGAGGTCATCAGATCGGGATGGCGCCCGGCAAGTTCCTGCGCGAGCGCCTTGGCGAACGTCCAGACTTCCTTCTGCAGCGGGTCGCGCACGATCGGCACGTAGACGTGAATGCCTTTGGACCCCGTCGTTTTGGCGTAGGCCGGCATCTTCAGCGTGCTGAGCGCCTCGTAGACGATGCGCGCCGACTCGAGCACCTGCTCCCATGTGGCGCTGCCCGGATCGAGATCGAAGTGCAAGTAGTCGGGACGATCGACGTCGTCGCACTTCGCATACCACTGGTTCAGATCGATGCAGCCGAGATTGATCACCCACAGCAGCGAAGGCACGTCGTCAATCACCGGAAAGTCGATGACGTTCCCCGAATCGTGCAGGATGCGGCAGGTGCGGATCCATTCGGGACGTGGCGTCGGCGCGCGCTTCATGAAGAAAAACTCGCCGGCGGCCCCGTGCGGGTAACGCTTCATCACCATCGCCCGATCGCGGATGTGCGGCAGCAACAGGGGCGCGACGTCGGCGTAGTACTGAATCAGGTCCCCCTTGGTGATGCCGAGCTCGGGCCAGAACGGTTTGTCGAGATTGGTGAGCTGCACGTCCTTGCCATCGACGCGAAGCTTGGTCGAGCCGGCGGTCGGAATCTTCACCGTTTTCCCGAGGGACGCCGTCCCTCGGACTCCACGACAGGACCGTTGGCGAGTAGACGCTGACGCCGCTCGCTCGAGTCGCCAATCGGCGCAGCGCTGCCCAGGATGCCTTTGATCGGCGCCAGTCGAGGCGGCCGCGGTCCGTGCCGCACCGCACCGGTGACGGGAACGTAGGGCAGTTCCTGGCCCGCGCGCACGCAGCGCAGCAGCAGCCCGCCGCGGCTCATGTCGCCGCGCCCGACGAAATCAATCGGGAACTTGAGTCGGTCGCCGAACACCTCCGTCAGCACGTCGACGTACTTGGCCGAGGCGATGCTACCGAGAAGGACGACTTCGCATTCGGGCCCGATCTCCTCCGCCAGCGCACGCGCGCTCGCGAGCAGCGGACGGCGATATCGGGGATCGTTGGCCGCGATGTCGACTCTGGCGAACGCCCTGAGCGCGTCGACGTCGACGGCGGTTTCCACCGGCCGCAGACCTGCGGTCGGCGTAATCACCAGCGCGCCGCTTCCTGCGAGCTCGGCTCCCGGCTCCGGCGGTTTCGCGAATTCGAGCGCGTAGGCAAGCTTCCCCTTGAAATAGAGCCCGCTGATGAACGCGAACACTTCTCCGATGGCGACTCCCTGGCCGCTGCGCAGCCGGACGGCCAGGTCGAACTTTGCGCGCTCCGACAAGACGATCTGCGCGCGCGGCCCCGAACAGTTCGCCGGCGAGAGCAGGAATACTCGGCCCTCGCCGCGTGCTGATTTCGGCGCTCGGGTGCGGCGCGTCTTCTTCGGCATCGGACCGCTACAACGACCAGCGGAGCAGAACAGCGCCTACCGTGAAGCCGGCGCCGACCGACGCGAGCAGCACGAGATCGCCCTTCTTCAGCCGTCCCTGCCTGCGGGCATCAGCAAGCGCGAGCGGAATCGTACCCGCGGTGGTGTTGCCGTACATCTCCAGGTTGATGATCACCTTTTCCGGCGGCAGGCCGAGCCGCTCGGCGGCGGCTTCGATGATGCGGCGGTTTGCCTGATGCGACACGAACAGATCGACCTGCGACGGATCGAAGCCGTTTCGATCGAGCACACGCCGCGCGATCTCCTCGGTGTTCTTCACCGCGAATTTGAACACCGTCGCGCCCTCCTGCTTGACGTAGTGCAGGCGCTGCTCGACCGTTTCCTTCGACGCCGGCATCTTGCTGCCGCCGGCGGGCATGCACAACGCCGGGCCGCCGCTCCCGTCGATCATGTGAGCGAAGTCGATGATGTGCGGTTCGTCCTCGCGCGCGGCCGATACGACCACGGCTCCGGCGCCGTCGCCGAACAGGACGCACGTTGTGCGGTCGGTGTAATCGATGATGCTCGACATGACGTCGGCGCCAACCGCAAGCGCGTGATCGTGCCCGCCGGTCGCCACCATCTGCATCGCCGTGG
>JBKPSE010000366.1:0-2283 GCA_046765855.1 Acidobacteriota bacterium
CATCACCAACGTCAACTTCGGCCGCATCCTCGGTGGAGCGACCTCGTACAGCCCGCGGACGCTGCAGCTGGTGCTGCGGTATCGCTACTGAAATGCCGTGTTGATGCGGACGAGGGTATAAAGGCGTGTATGTCCTAGGGATCGACGCCGGCGGCACGAAAACCGTGTGCCAGCTGGCCGACGAGAACGGAGACGTGCTCGCGGAGGCCCGCCGCGGCGGCGCCAACCTGCAGGCCTCCGGCGAGCTCGAAGTCGAAAAGGTCCTCCACGAAGTGATGGAGGAAGCCCTTGGCGAACACGACGTGCGGCCGGCCGCGATCTGTCTCGGCATCGCCGGAGTCGACCGGCCCGACGATGCGCAGGTCGTGCGCGGGATCATGCGGCGCATCGGCTACAAGGCGAGAGTGCTCGTCGTCAACGACGCGCTCGTCGCGCTGGAAGCGGGGGCGCCGGACGCGCCGGGCGTGGTACTCATCGCCGGCACCGGATCGATCGCCTATGGGCGCAACGATCAGAACCAGGCGGCGCGCGCCGGCGGCTGGGGCTACATGCTGGGGGACGAGGGCAGCGGCTACTGGATCGGTCGGGCCGCGCTGCGTGCGGTGCTGCGCGAGGCAGACAGGCGCGGACCTGCGACGCAGCTCACCGGCCTGCTGCTGCATTACTACGGTGTCGCCCGCGCGCAGGATCTGATCGCGCAGGTCTATCACGGCACGCTGCGCCCAGCAGCAATTGCGGCGCTTGCGCAGTGCGTCCAGGGCGCGTTCAGCGACGGCGACGCCGTCGCGATCGGAATCCTGCGCAGCGCCGCCGATCAACTCGAGTCGGCCGCCTTGTCGGTGGCGCGCCGGCTCGAAATGGTCGGATCCGAGTTTCCATTCGTGTTGTCCGGCGGCATTTTTCGCGCCGTTCCCTGGCTGGAGGAGGAGCTGGCACGCCGCCTGCCCATGGCCTCGCCGCATTCGCATACCGTGCTGCTGAACGAGGAGCCCGCTGCCGGCGCCGTGCGTCTGGCGCTGGCCGAGGCGCGCGGCGGCTACGCCATCCCGGCCTACAAGACCGACTAGATGCGGATTACGGTTTTTCATGACGAGCGCACGCTCGCGAAGACGCTCGCCGCGCAGGTAGCCAAGGCACTCACCGACAATCCGCGGCTCGTCCTCGGCCTTCCCACCGGCCGCACGCCCATTCGTCTCTACCACGAGCTCGGGGTGATGTGCGGACGCGGCGTGGTCGATTTTTCCCGCGCCACCACCTTCAATCTCGATGAGTTTCTCGGTATCGCGCCCGACAATCCCGGCAGCTACCGCACGTTCATGGAGCAGCATCTCTTCTCGCGTGTGAATATCGCTCCCGAGCGGATCAATGTGCTGAATGGCGCCGCGGCGGATCCGGCCCTGGAATGCCTGCGCTACGAACGGGCGATTGAAGCCGCCGGCGGCATCGACCTGCAGCTGCTCGGCATCGGCACCAACGGACACATCGGATTCAACGAGCCGGCTCGCGAGCTGGTTGGCGCCACCCATCGCGTCGCTCTGAAGTTATCGACGCGGCGCAGCAACGCGGCGCTGTTCGGCGGCGATGTGAACAAGGTTCCACATGAAGCGCTCTCGATGGGGATGGCGACCATCCTGCGCGCGCGGCGCATCGTCATGATCGCGACGGGGAAGTCGAAGGCGGGCTGCATTCAGCGGGTGGTCACCGGGCCGATCACGACGAAGCTGCCGGCGTCGTTTCTGCAGCTGCATCGCGACGTCGAGCTGATGCTGGACGAGGCGGCAGCGAGTGGCTTGGTGGTTGGCAGTTAGCAGTTAGCAGTTAGCAGTCGGCAGAGCGCGTTATATTCCCAACAGATCTCGCAGACGGGGCTCGATGTCCTCGCCAATTGCGTCGCGAACCATGTTGTCGTTCTGCCGGAGCCGCTTCATGGCCTGCGGCAGCGTCAGGTTCGCCTTCTGCATGACGATCGCCGCCTTCACGTTCCACCGCGCACGTTTGAGCAGGGCTTCGGCCGCATCGGGCTCCAGGCCGGTGACCACGCCGACGATGCGCTTGGCGCGGTCCTTCAACTTCTCCGACCCGGTCCGGACGTCGACCATCAGGTTGCCGTAGGTCTTGCCCCACTTGATCATCGAGACGGTGGTGAGCATGTTCAGCACCATCTTGGTGGCGGTGCCCGCCTTGAGACGGGTCGAGCCGGCGATGATCTCGGGACCGACGCTCGGGGCGATCAGCAGGTCGACGAAATTCTGCAGCTCCGAGCCGGGCCAGCAGGTCACGAAG
>JBKPSE010000367.1:0-2122 GCA_046765855.1 Acidobacteriota bacterium
CCTCACGAACGCTAGTATACGAACATAGTGAGTGCTAGTCAAGCATCTAATATGCGCGTGGGAAACTCATATCTAGAGCGGTGCAAACTCCCCAGGATCCGTGGCAAGATGCCGAAATGGCCCGCGCCGCCGAGTGCACTCCCCCGCTGGACGTCGTCGAAACCGGCGCTGCCATCGAAATCCTCATCGATCTGCCCGGCGTCCCCGCCTCCGCCATCGAGATCGTGTTTGCCGATAACGTCCTGCTGATCGCCGGTGAGAAGCTCCCTGCCCTGTGCGAGCACGCCGATGCCGGCTTTCACATGGCCGAGCGCGCGTTCGGGCGGTTCGCCCGTGCCGTTCGCGTCGACGGCGCCTACGACGCCGGCCGCGCCGCCGCCAGCCTGTCGCACGGCGAGCTCCGCGTCGTCCTGCCGCGGATCGAGGAGCGGCGCGGCGCCCGGATCAGGATTCCCGTTCGCTGACCGATGCGCATCCTTTTCGTCGGTGACATCTTCGGCAAGCCCGGACGCGAGATCGCGCGCAAGGCAATCCCCGCGATCGTGGAGCGCGAGTCGATCGACTTCGTGATCGCCAACGTCGAGAATTCCGCCGCCGGATTCGGCGTCACCGGCGACATCGCCGAGACCATCCTCGGCTACGGCGTCGACGTGATGACCACCGGCAATCACGTCTGGGACAAGAAGGAAGTGCTCGACTACATACCGCGGCAGCCGAAGCTGCTGCGGCCGGCGAACTTTCCTCCCGGCGCGCCGGGGCGCGGCAGCTATCTCGGACGGACCCGCAGCGGCGAAGCGGTCGGCGTCATCAATGTCATGGGACGGATCTTCATGCAGCCGATCGAGGATCCCTTCGCGGTCGTGCTGAAGGAGAGCGAGACCCTGCGCGCCAAGGCGCGCGTCATCATTGTCGATTTCCACGCCGAAGCGACTTCCGAAAAAATCGCCATGGGCTGGCATCTCGATGGACGCGTCACCGCGGTGTTCGGCACCCACACCCACGTGCAGACAGCCGACGAACGGATCCTGCCGAAGGGCACGGCCTATCTGACGGACGCGGGCATGACCGGACCGCACGACTCGATCATCGGTGTGACGACGGAACTGGCGCTGACCAGGTTCGTGACTGGCATGCCGGCGAAATTTGAAGCGGCGACTGGCCCCGGCCGACTGAATGGCGTCATCGTCACCGCCGATCTTGCCACTGGGCGCGCGACCGCCATCCAACGGCTCAGTCTGTCCAGCGCGGACGTCGATGCGTTCGCGCCTCACGCCGCGAGCCGCTGACGTGGATCTGTTCGACATTCCGTTCGAAGAGGAGCCCGCTGAGGACAGAGGTGCCCAGCCCGCGCCGGCGCGCGCCGAGGCACGCCGCGTCTACACCGTCAGCGAGCTCACCGGCGGGATCCGTGCGCTGATCGAAAACGCGTTCGCTGAAGTGTGGGTCGAAGGAGAGATCTCGAACTGCAAGGTGTGGAATACCGGCCACATGTATTTCACGCTCAAGGACGGCGGCGCGCAGATCAAGGCGGTGATGTTCCGCTCCGCGATCCGTTATCTGCGATTCAAACCGGAAGACGGTCTTCACGTGGTCGCACGCGGGCGCCTCGGCGTCTACGAGCCGAAAGGGGAGTACCAGATCGTCTGCGAGCACATGGAGCCGCACGGTCTGGGCGCGCTGCAGCTCGCGTTCGAGCAGCTGAAGAAGAAGCTGCAGGCGGAGGGACTGTTCCAGCGCGAGCGCAAACGAGCGCTGCCCGCGTTGCCCCGCCGCATCGGCATCGTCACGTCGCTGGACGGCGCGGCGCTGCGCGACATTCTCAAGGTGCTCAAACGCCGCGCACCCAATGCGAGCGTCCTGATCCGTCCGGCGCGCGTGCAGGGAGAGGATGCCGCCGCGGATGTCGCCACCGCACTTCGGATGATCGCGAAGGTCCCCGGCGTGGATGTGGTGATCGTCGGGCGCGGCGGCGGATCGATCGAAGACCTGTGGGCGTTCAACGAGGAGCGCGTGGCGCGCGCCATCTTCGCCTCGCCCGTGCCGGTGGTGTCCGCCATCGGGCATGAGATCGACTTCACCATCGCGGACTTCGTGGCGGACTGGCGCGCGCCCACCCCCAGCG
>JBKPSE010000368.1:0-5046 GCA_046765855.1 Acidobacteriota bacterium
CCTTGCGCGCAGGGGCCTGTTGACGTCGCATCAGGGCACGCGCGGCGGCTATACGCTGTCCAAGCCGACACCCTCGATCTCCGTCGCCGACATCATCCAGGCGATCGACGGTCCGCTGACGGTGACCGCGTGCTCGACCGACGACGAGCAGTGCGAGCAGTTCGGCAAGTGCAACATCCGCGATCCGCTATGGCGGATCAAGGACCGCATCCTGTCGGCGCTCGCCGAGTGCTCGCTGCAGGAGATCTCGACCGACGTGCCGGTTCCGGAGCCCGAGGTGATGCCGGTCACGCTGCGTCCGCGAACTCTATAATCCGCGTTGAAGCCTCTCTACCTCGATTACCACGCGACGACGCCGGTCGATCCGCGTGTGCTCGCCGAAATGCTGCCCTACTTCGGCGAGCGCTTCGGCAACCCGCACAGCAGGCAGCACGCGTGGGGCTGGGAAGCGCGCGACGCGGTCGAGAACGCGCGTGCGCAGGTCGCCGCGTTGATCGGCGCATCGCCTGGAGAGATCGTCTTCACGAGCGGCGCGACCGAATCGAACAATCTCGCCATCCGCGGCGTCATCGCCGCTTCGGCGCCAACCAACGGTTCGACGGCGGCGCGCGCTGCGAGCGGGCGGCACGTGATCACCGTTGCCACGGAGCACAAGTCCGTTCTCGATGTGTGCGCCGCGCTTGCCGCCGACGGGTGTGAGGTGACCGTGCTCGGTGTCGCACCGTCAGGTCTCATCGATCTCGACGAGCTGCGGCACTCGCTGCGGCCGGATACCGTGCTGGTCAGCGTCATGGCGGCGAACAACGAGATCGGCACGCTGCAGCCGTTATCGGCAATCGGCGCGATCGTGCGCGAGCACGGCGCACTACTCCATACTGACGCCGCCCAGGCGGCGGGCAAGATCCCGATCGACGTGCGGCAGATGCACATCGATCTGCTGTCGCTGACCGGCCATAAGTTTTACGGGCCCAAAGGCAGTGGCGCGCTCTACGTGCGCAAGCGAAAGCCGCGGCTCAGCCTGACGCCGCAACTTCTCGGCGGGGGTCAGGAAAACGGCGTCCGCTCCGGCACGTTGAACGTTCCAGGCATCGTCGGCTTGGGCCGCGCGGCCGAACTATGCCGCGTTGAGATGGCGGAGGAGTCCGCCCGCCTCAGCCGTTTGCGGAACAAGCTGCTCGATGGGCTGCGCGCGCGTATTGCTCCCATGCGTGTGAACGGCACGCTCGAACCTCGGCTGCCGCACAATCTGCACGTGAGCTTCGACGGCGTCGAGGGAGAGAAGCTCCTGATGGCGCTCGGCGACGTCGCGGTGTCGACCGGCTCGGCGTGCAGTTCCGGCAGCCAGCCGGTTTCGCACGTGATGCGCGCGATTGGCGCGACCTCGGATCGGGCGAGCGCATCGATCCGCTTCGGCCTCGGCCGTTCCACGACAGACGCCGACATCGAGTTGGCGATCGATCGCGTCGCCACCGTCGTCACGGCCCTGCTGGCAGCGACCTTGCTCTCGCAGTAAGAGTGCTCATAGTCGTTTCCAACAGGGAGCCCTATCTTCACCAAACAGCTGAGGACGGATCGGTAGTCGCCGTACCGACGACTGGCGGCGTTGCAGTCGCCCTCGATGCACTCATGCGCGAACGCGGCGGTACCTGGATCGCGCATGGAGCGGGAGACGGAGACCGCGGCGTGTGCGATGAAACGGACTGCGTCCTCGTCCCGCCGGATTCCCCCGCCTACAAACTGCACCGCATCTGGTTGAGCGAGGAAGAAGAGGCGCGTTACTACGGCGGCTTCTCCAATGAAGGCTTGTGGCCGCTCTGTCACATGGTGCACGTCAAGCCGATCTTCCGCGCTGAAGACTGGGAGGCGTACCAGCGCGTCAACCGGCGTTTTGCCGAAGCCGTGGCGCAGCATCTCGCGGATCCGAACACGCCGGTCTTCATCCAGGACTATCACCTCGCGCTCGTCGCCGCGGAGGTGAAGAAGGCGGCTCCGGCGGCGCGCACCGCGATTTTCTGGCATATTCCGTGGCCCAATCCCGACCAGCTGCGCATGTGCCCCTGGCGGCGTGAGCTGATCGAAGGGCTGCTCGCGAACAATCTGGTCGCGTTCCAGGTCGAACGCGATCGGCGCAACTTTCTCGCGGCGGTTCGCGAAGAGCTGCGCGTCGATACGACCAACGGCCTGGTCCGATACGGCGGGCGCGAGTCCAATGTCCTCGCCGTGCCGATTGGTGTGGACTTCGATCGGATCAGCCGAACGGCGCGCGATCCGAGGCTGCTCGTCGAAAGAGACCGCCTGCGCCGCGAGCTGCGCGTCGCGGCGCCGATTGTCGGCGTCGGCGTCGATCGGCTCGATTACACCAAGGGCATCCCCGAGCGTCTGAGCGCGATCGACCGGCTGCTCACCGAATCGCCGGAGCTGAAGTCGCGGTTGCTGTTCGTCCAGGTTGGCGTGCCGTCGCGATCGAAACTGCCGACTTACGCGTCGCTCGAGCAGGAGATCGACGCGATGGTCGCGGACATCAATGTCCGCCACGGCCGCGGCCCGGCCGACGGACCGATCCGCTATCGCAAGAGCGCGCTCAAGCTGCGCCGTCTGGTGGCGCTCTACCAGCTCGCGGACTTCTGCATCGTCAGCTCGCTTCACGACGGTATGAACCTGGTCGCCAAGGAGTTCGTCGCGGCGCGGCACGACGAGCAGGGGGTGCTGGTGCTCAGCGAGCTGACCGGCGCGGCGCAGGAGCTGAAGGATGCAGTGATCATCAATCCGTACGACGAGCAGGGCTTCACCCTCGCCCTGCGGCAAGCGATTGAGATGCCGCCGCAGCAGCGCGCCGAGCGCATGCGCCGGATGCGTCGAGTCGTCGCCGGGCGCGACGTGTTCGCGTGGGCGTCCGAGATTCTCGACAACCTGCAGCGGCTGCCGCAGGCGAAGCGCCCCTGGTTCGGACGCGTCGCCTGATCCCGGGATCGACAGTCTTTTGAGCTCAAAGCAATCGACGATAAGCTGTTGCAGTGAAGTGGCTGCGGCGGCCTCGTCCATCAGCAGAGGCGGAGCCTGCCTACGTCAGGCATCTGTCCTCGCTGATCCGTCACGAGATGGTTCAGCTGGCGGCGCTGATTGTGATTGCGGTCGCGGCGTTCTTCGTAACTCGAACGGTCGCGGCAGAGAATCGTCGCGTCGCCTCCCATGACGCCGAAGTGTGGTTTCGGCGAGGCACCGCCGCGATGTCCGCAGGCCGTCTCGACGATGCGGCGAGTGCGTTCCGATTGGCTGCCACCCGGCGGCGAGGGGAACGCAGCTACGTGCTGGCGCTGGCGCGGGCGCTCGCGGCGAAAGGAGACGCCGCCGCGGCACGCCAGCAACTGCTCGCGCTCCGGGACAACGCTCCCGAAGATCCTGTCGTCAATCTCGAGCTCGCGCGGCTGGCAGCGTCACATGACGGTGCACAGGAAGCCCGGCGCTTCTACTACAACGCCCTCTATGCGCCCTGGGCTCCCGAACAGTCCGATGAACGTCGCCGCATCCGCATCGAACTGATTCGCCTCCTGATCGCACAGGGCGACAGCGCACGTGCGTTGTCGGAACTGCTGGCGGTGAGTCTCGATCTGCCGAAAGACCAAGCGCACCAGATCGAAGTCGCGAAACTCTTTGCCGATGTCGGTGACTATCGCCGCGCCCTCGCCCACTTTCAGGAGGCGCTGGCGCAGTCACCCGACGATCCGACGGCGCTTGCCGGCGCCGGAATGGCCGCCTTTCGTCTTGCCGATTATTCGGCCGCACGCCGGTATCTGCAGCGCGCCGGCGGCAGCAGGGCGGTCAAAGACACCCTCGAGACGGCGACGCTCGTGTTGAATGCGGACCCACTGGGCCCGCGGCTTGGCGCGGAGGAGCGCCGCCGCCGCATCGAGGCCGCGATCGGACGCGCGAACGACAGGTTGGCCATGTGCACCACGCCGCAGCCGGACGTCGCGGCCGAGAGTGTCTCTGCTCTGCGGAATGAGCTCGCCGCCTGGGAGCTGAGGCTCAAACGGCGCGGCAGCCTCGATCAGGACACCGCCGAGGACGCGCTGGCGCTTGCCGCGCGGGTCGAGCAATACGTCGGGCAGCGCTGCGCGCCTCCGGCGCCCATCGATCGTGCGCTCGTGCTGATCTCGCTCAAACACGGATCGACGACTCAATGATCGGCTCGCTGCGAGTGCAACAGCTGCGCCTGCGCGAGCACCAGCTGTTTCTCGCTCTGACCATCGTGATCGGTGTGCTCGCCGGCCTGGCCGCGGTGCTGTTCAGTCTCGCGATCGAGCGGACGAGCCATCTGCTGTTCGGACTGGCGCCATCGCGGGCCCGCCTGTTCGCAGTCCCGCCGCTGATCAGCCTGGTGACCGGCTTTCTTCTCGCCAAAGTCTTTCCCGGCGTGCGCGGCAGCGGGGTACCGCAGACGGAGGCCGCCTATCACCTGTCGGGCGGCTTCATTGCCGCGAAGGTCCCGTTTGGCAAGTTCCTCACAGGTGTGCTCTGCATCGGCTCCGGCCACTCGATGGGCCGTGAAGGACCGTCAGTGCAGATCGGCGCCGGCCTGGCGTCGGCGATTGGGCGCTGGATGCATCTGTCTCCCGAGCGTGTACGGGATCTTGTCCCCGTCGGTGCGGCAGGCGCGCTCGCCGCCGCGTTCAATACTCCGGTTGCCGCCGTCCTGTTTGCGCTCGAAGAGATTATCGGCGACATGAACGCGCCGCTGATCGGCTCTACGGTCGTCGCCTCGGTCGCCTCGGTCATCGTCGAACGTTCGATTCTCGGCAACGAGCCGCTCTTTCACGTGCCGACCTATCACCTGGTCAATCCCGCGGAGCTCGCTGCCTACGCGGTGCTGGGCATCGTCGGGGGTCTCATCTCCGTCGCGTTCTGCAAGGGACTGCTCGGCGCCCGCAAGCTGTTTCTCGATCTGCCCGAACGCACGCGGATCATCCAGCCGGCGATCGGCGGCCTGATCATCGGCCTGCTGCTCCTTTACTCGCCGTCGATCGTGGGCGTCGGCTACGAGTACGT
>JBKPSE010000369.1:0-11878 GCA_046765855.1 Acidobacteriota bacterium
CAACAGCGGTGAGGGGGGCGAGCCTGCGTCTCGTCTGCACCGCGTCCCGCGGCAGGACTGGTCAGGCAGCGCGATCAAACAGATCGCGTCGGCACGCTTCGGGGTGACGCCGGCATACCTGCGCTCGGCTGACGAAATCCAGATCAAGATCGCGCAGGGATCGAAGCCTGGAGAAGGCGGGCAACTGCCGGCGGCCAAAGTCGTCGAACACATCGCCGCGCTCCGCCACGCGCAGCCAGGTGTGACGCTGATCTCCCCACCGGTCCACCATGACGTCTACAGCATCGAAGACCTCGCGCAGCTCATCTTCGATTTGCGGCGACTCCATCCCGCGGCTCGGATTGGCGTGAAGCTCGTGTCGGCCTCCGGCGTCGGCCTCGTCGCAGCCGGCGCCGCGAAGGCAGGCGCGGACGCGATCCTGATCAGCGGCTACGACGGCGGCACGGGCGCCTCCCCCCGATCGTCGATCAAGCACGCAGGTCTGCCATGGGAGCTCGGAATCGTCGAAGCGCACCGCGCCTTGTCGCAGCAGGGGCTTCGCAGCCGCGTCACGCTGCAAGTGGACGGTGGTCTGCAGCGCGGCCGCGACGTCGCCATCGCCGCTGCGCTCGGTGCGGACGAATTCGGATTCGGCACCGCCGCGCTCGTCGCCGTCGGCTGCGTGATGGCCCGGCAGTGCCATCTCGACACCTGCCCCGCCGGCATCGCGACGCAGCGTCCGGACTTGAGAGCGCGCTTCAAGGGGACACCAGAGATGATCGAGCGATACTTCCGCCTCGTCGCCGAGGACGTGCGGCAGACGCTTGCCTCGCTTGGCATCACCAGCGTCGCCGATCTCGTGGGGCGCGCGGACCTGTTGCGCGCGGAACCATGCGGACGCAGCCTGGATCTCACCGCGTTGCCCGCGAGGAAGCCGCGAAGACAGCCCAGTGCTCGCGGACCGCATCCACTCCCCCGTCAGCTCGATGATGTCGAGCTTCCACAAATCGTGTCGGCGCTCGAACCGTTGCTGATCGACGGTCACGTGCGCAACACGGATCGCGCCGTCGGCGCGTCGCTCGCCGGCCGGATCACTGCTCGATTCGGCGCCGAAGGGCTGCCGCCCGGCTCTGTCGTGCTTCGGCTGAATGGCGCCGCCGGCCAGAGCCTTGGCGCGTTCTGCGTACCGGGGCTGGAAGTCCATCTCCGCGGAGAAGCGAACGACTACGTCGCCAAAGGCATGCACGGCGGCTGCATCTCCATCCGTCCGCGTGATGATTACGCGATCCCGGGCGTGCGGGCTGGCAACGCTGTCCTCTATGGCGCCACGGGCGGATCGCTCTTTATCCGCGGCGCTGCCGGCGAGCGCTTCGCCGTGCGCAACAGCGGCGCCGTTGCCGTCGTCGAAGGCATGGGCGACCACGGCTGCGAATATATGACCGGCGGGGTCGTCGTGAATCTCGGAGTCACAGGCCGCAACTTTGCGTCCGGGATGACTGGCGGCGTGGCGTACCTCCACGCGCCAGGAGCTTCTCAAGGCGAGAAATTGAGCGCGCAGGACTGGGCGCTGGTCGATTCGCTGCTGCTCCGGCATTGGCAGCTTACCGGCAGCGATCGCGCAGCCGCACTGCTCGGAGGAGGCGCGGCCGCGGCGGCGGAGTTCCGCAAGTTCGCGCCGGCAGGTCCGCTACAGACAGGCGCGCGCGATCCGCTCGTAGCCGTCGATCGCAGCGGCGAGCTCGCTGATGCTGACGTGCTCGTCCGCGGTATGGGCGACGAGAAATGATCCGGGTCCGAACAGCAGCGGCGTCCCCCAACGATTCAGCAGCGGCACGTCAGTCGTAAACGGAAAGACGGCGGTCGGCATACCGTCGATCGTGTGCAGCCCCACCATCGGCACGCGCAGGATTTCTTCAACCGTGACGAGCGGTTCGAGCGTCCGCGCCGTCTCGATGACTTCGTCCGCCGAGCCGACGATGCGGAACATCACTTCCGCCCAGGCCGACGGTGAAATCACATTCGGCGCGACGCCGCCTTCGATCAGACCGATCGTGTAGAACGTCTCGCCGAGCTCGGCATGGCTGCCCCAGCGCAGCGACCGCATCGTGATCAGCGCATCCAGCAGCTTGTCGATCGCCGATTCACCGTGCTCGGGAGCGGACGAATGAGCGGCACGGCCGGTCGCAGTCAGCTTGAGCCGGACGATGCCGCGTGTCGCGCGGGCGAGGCGATTATCGGTCGGCTCGCCGTTGATCAGGAAGCCGCGGCGCGGCGGGATCGCGTTGGCCGTCATCGCCCCTTCGCTGCCCCGCTCTTCGCCGACGACGAACAGCAGACCCACTCTGTGCTCGCCGGACGCGCGCAGCCTTTCCGCTGCGGCGACCTGCGATGCCAGAATCCCCTTCGCGTCACAGGATCCCCGGCCGAACAGCAGATCGTCCCGAACAGCACTGGGGAAGAACGGCGGAACGCAATCGAAATGCGTCGAGAAGACGACCCCTGGCGAGTCGAGGCGCGCAAAGACGTTGAAGCGGCCGTCCGCGACAGCCTGCCGCTCGACAGCATAGCCAAGCGCTTCAAGTCGCGACGCGAGCCACTCGCCTGCGGCCTGTTCCTTACCGGTGGTCGAATCGATGTCGATGAGTTCGCGGGCGAAGGCGACGGTGTCTAGCGTATCCATGACTCCAGCGCGGTGCGCGCGCTCGTTCGTTCGTCACGATACTTCACGATGATTGGCGTCGAGACGGAGAGGCCCCATTCGCGTCCTTTGCCGCTCGTCACCGGCCGCGTGCCGGAGACCACGACCGCTCCTTCCGGAACAATCAGGGGCGACCCGGCTGCCGGCTCGATAATCCGATCGTTGGGCAGGTCATATAACGGCGTCGACGCGGTGATGATGGTCCCGGCCGCGAGCACCGCCCGGCGCTTGACGATCGTCCCCTCGTAGACGCCGCAGTTGCCGCCGATCAGGACTTCGTCTTCGACGATCACCGGCAGCGCCCCGACCGGCTCGAGGACGCCGCCGATCTGCGCCGCCGCGCTCAGATGCACGCGACTGCCGATTTGCGCGCACGATCCGACGAGTGCGTGCGAGTCGATCAGCGTTTCGTCGCCGACCCACGCGCCGATGTTCACGAACATTGGCGGCATGCAGATGACGCCGCGCCCGAGCCAGGCGCCGTCGCGCACGGTCGAACCGCCCGGCACGATGCGCACCGCCGACCAGGCGCCTACCGTCTTCAACGGCAGGGTGTCCTTGTCGAAAAATGGCCAGCGTCCGTGATCGGCGGACATGTCGATCGTGTCGCCGAAGCGAAACCCGAGCAGGATGCCGCGCTTCACCCACGCATTGACCGTCCAGCCGCCGGGCGCGGACGCATCCGGTTCTGCGGCGCGCACCCGCCCTTCGGTCAGCGCCGCGCGCAGCGACGCGAATGCCTGCCTCGCCTCTTCCTTCGAAGCAGCAGCGCCGGCCGCCGACAGTCGTTCAATCGTGTCTTCGAGCTCAGAAACCGTCACGCCGGAACACCGCCCGTGATGCCCAGCGCGTGCAGCACGGCTTCGATCTTCTGCTTCGATGCAGGCCGCGGCGGCACCATCGGCAGCCGATAAACCTCATGGAGCAGCCCCAGCGAGGCCATCGCGCTCTTGACCGGGATCGGGTTCGACTCGATGAAGTTGACCTGCATCAGCGGCAGCAGGCGCTGGTGCAGCGCGCGCGCGCCGGCGAAATCCCCCTGCTCGGCGAGTTCCACCAGGCGGCTCATGTCCGCCGGGATTTCGTTGGACGCCACGGAGATGATGCCGCGGCCGCCCACCGCCATCAACGGCAGCGTCAGCGCATCGTCACCCGACAGCACGATGAAGTCCGCGGGAACTGCCGCGCAGATTTCGCACATCTGCGTGACGTTGCCGGATGCCTCTTTGACGCCGATGACGTTCGGGATCGAGCTGAGACGCGCCAGCGTGGCGGGGTCGACGTTGACGCCGGTGCGGCCCGGGACGTTGTAGACGATGATCGGCAGCCCGACACCTTCGGAGATAGCGTTGTAGTGTTGAAACAAGCCTTCGGGTGTGGGCTTGTTGTAATACGGGGTAACCGAGAGGATGCCGTCCGCGCCGGCCGCGCGCATACGGCGTCCGGCTTCGATCACTTCGCGCGTGTTGTAGCCGCCCGCGCCCGCCAGAACGGGAACGAGACCTTTGGCTTCCTTCACGACCAGCTCGACGACGCGGACTTGCTCCTCCTCGGTGAGGGTGGGCACTTCCCCCGTCGTGCCGCAGGGCACGAGGAAGTGAATGCCGGCGTCGATCTGCCGTTTCGCCAGCCGCGACACGCCAGCCTCATCGAGCGAGCCATTCTGGGTGAATGGCGTCACCAGTGCGGTGCCGCATCCGGTGAATGACGATCTCATTACATCCTCCTTGCGTCTGGAGCTGGAAGCTACAGGTTCAATACGTCCGCCATCGAGAACCAGCCCTCTTTGCCGATCACCCAACGTGCGGCGAGCAGAGCGCCTCGCGCAAAGGCGCCGCGATCGCGCGCCTGGTGCGTCAGCGTGATCGTCTCCGACGCCGCGTCGAATCCCAGCGTGTGCGTGCCGGGAATCGCGCCCGCCCGCGTCGAGGCGATCGGCACGTCCCCCGTATACCCCGCGCGCCGCAGCCGCGTCTCCAGGGCGAGCGCGGTACCGGACGGCGCATCGCGCTTCGCCGCGTGATGCAGCTCATGAATCCACGCGCCGAATGAGGGCTGCGCAGCCATCTGCGCCGCGAGCCGCTCGGCCGCGGCGAGGAAAATGCTGACGCCGATCGAAAAGTTCGGCGCCGCAACTACTCCCAACCGCGCGCGCGCCGCGACCTCGCGCACCTCGGCTTCCGCTTTCTGCCACCCCGTGGTGCCAATCACGATCGGCATCCCTTTCCCCGCCAGGCGCTGCACCGTCGCAGGGACGGCGTCTGCGATCGAGAAGTCTATCGCGACGTCCGCATCCGGCCAGTCGGCGCGCGGCGCGAACTTGCTGTCGATCGCAGCGGCAACATCGAAGCCGAACTCTCCTGCCAGCGATTCCACCAGCCGCCCCATCCGGCCGTGGCCGATGAGCAGCACGCGCGCGCTCATGTCGCCGCCGCGTTGATGTGGAACAGTTCGCGGTGCAGGTGCGTCATCGCCGGCGCAAGATACGCTTGCGGGAGCACGATCGTCACGTTCCGTCGTGACGCCGCCTGAGAAATCATGCGCAGCGGAAACCCGGTCATCGCACCGATGATACGCGCCGCCAGCGTCGAGTTCGTTGCCAGCCGGTCGCCGACGACTGTCAGGATGGCCATTTGTTCCTCAACCGTTACCTCGGCGAACTCGAGCAGCGCGGCCACGATCTCCGGACCGCGGCGATTGTCGTCAATCGTCACCGACACGCTGACTTCCGACGTCGTCACCACGTCGACGGCCGTCTCGTTGGCCTCGAAGGCTTCGAATACGCGGCGCAGAAAGCCGTGCGCCATCAACATGCGCGTCGACGTGATGTCGATGACCGTGATGCCTCGCTTGCAGGCCAGCGCCGCGAAGGGGCGGCCGCCGGGCGGCGGATCAGCGGTGATGAGCGTGCCTTCCGCTTCGGGACGGCGGCTGTTCAGGATTCTGACCGGAATGTTGCGCGACACGGCAGGAAAAATCGTGCTCGGATGGAGCACCTTGGCGCCAAAGTGGGCCAGCTCGGAGGCCTCGCCGAACGACAGCTGCCGCACGACTTCAGCCTCGTAGACGATGCGCGGATCTGCCGTGAGCATGCCGTCCACGTCGGTCCAGATCTGGATTTCATCTGCCGCGATACCGGCGCCGACCAGCGACGCAGAGTAATCGGATCCCCCTCGGCCGAGCGTGGTCGTTCTTCCGTCCTGGGCGCGACCGATGAAACCGCCGAGTACCGGAACCCGCCCGGCGGCGAGGATCGGCGCCAGCAGCGCCTGGCACGCCTCGTTCGTCTCCTCGGTCAGCGGAGCCGCGCAGGTAAACCGATCATCGGTCCGCACGACCGCGCGGGCATCGACCCATTCCGCGTCCACATGAAGTGCGTTCATGGCGGCTGCGACAAGACGGCTGCTCAAGAGCTCGCCTGCGGCGGCAACGCCGTCGAGCTGCTCGGGCGCGCTTGCGCGCCGGGACTGAATGGTATCGAGCGCGCTGCGAAGCTCCGACAAATGCGGCGCGAACGCCGCTTCGATGTTCTCCCGTGCAATCCCGAGGCGGCTTGCCTGGTCGAGGTGGCGTTCGAGCAGCCCCTCCACTCCGTGGCGCACGGCGGCGGCATCACCCGCGCGGGCAGCATGCGCCAACGATAAAAGCGCGTCGGTGACGCCTCCGAGCGCCGACACGACGACGACGGTGCGGACGTCAGCGCGCTGGGCGGAGCTGACGATGCCGATGACTCGTTCGATGGCGGCGGCATCGACAACCGACGAGCCGCCGAACTTCATCACGACGGTGCGCATTTCCCCTGCCTGAGCAAAAAAAAGACCGCCGGCCCTCTGCCAGGCCGGCGGTCCGAATCGCGTGCTCGAGCTTGTCGTTCTCAGTTCACGTACGCGTCCATACCTCCGGCCGGCCGGCCCGCTTGGCCCGCTTTCGATCGGAGGTCTGGAAGGCGTGCGTCATCTCAGTCGGCTAATCCTACCGCAAAGAAGCCGTCGTGTTCTTCCTGGACGACCGACACCCCGGATTCGTCCAGCAGTCTCTGAATCTGGTTCCTGATCCAGGCGCAGGGATCCGGCGCGACCGCGCGCAGGGCCTGCCACTCCGCTTCCGTGAGGTTCACCGCGACGAACCGGCTGGTGTTCTTGCTCATGAACGTGAGAGTAACGCCGCCTCCGCAAACACCAAAACAGAATTACGGCATGGAATCCATGAGTTTTTTGAATAGCTACTCAGTGTCGCAGAACGCCCGACGCCGATGCCGCGCGGAGGCGGCTGCGCCGGCGGCTATAGGTGAAATAGATCACGATTCCTATCGCCATCCAGAGGAAGAGCCGCTCCCAGGTGGCGCGAGGCAGCCCGATCATCAGCAGGAGCGCGATCAACGCGGACAGAATCGGCAGCAGCGGCACCATCGGCATCCGGAACGGGCGAGGCAGATCCGGACGCGTGTGCCGGAGCACGATCACCCCGATCGAGACAATCACGAACGCCATCAGCGTCCCGATGCTCACCAGCGATCCGAGGGTCCCGATCGGCGTCAGTCCGGCGGCAAGCGCGACTGCGACGCCGGTGACGATCGTCGAGATGTGCGGCGTCTTGAACCGCGGATGCACCACGCCGGCCCACGCCGGCAGCAATCCGTCCTTCGACATCGCCAGGAAGATGCGCGGCTGCGCCAGCATCATCACCACCATGACCGAGCTCAATGCGGCAAGCGCACCGACGGTGAGGAGCAGCGTCAGCCCGTTCATGAGTCCTTCCCAGGACGTCCCGGCAGCCCGGTGCGCGGCCGCCTCAATCGCGACGACCAGCGGGGCTGGTTCGTTCAGCATCTGCTTGTAGGGCACTACGCCGACCATGACGGCCGAGACGAATACGAACAGCACGGTACAGATGGCCAGCGATCCGAGGATGCCGCGCGGCATGTCACGCTGAGGATCGCGCGCTTCCTGCGCGGACGTCGACACGGCGTCGAAGCCGATATAGGCAAAGAAGATCACGCCGGCGCCGCGCAGCACGCCGCTCCACCCGTACTCGCCGAATCGCCCGGTGTTCTCCGGCACGAACGGATGCCAGTTCGCGGTGTCGATGAACATCGCCCCCGCACCGATCACGATCAGGACGATGGCGACCTTGATGACGACGATGACGGCGTTGACGGCTGCGGATTCGCTGACGCCGACAACCAGGAGCAGCGTGACGGCAATCGTGATGAGCACCGCAGGAACGTTGAACACCGCCGTAAGCGACGCGCCGTTGGCCAGCTGTACAGCCGTGCCAGGCGCGGCGCTGAACGCGGCGGGAAACTGCAGGCCGAGCTGGTGCAGCAGCGTGACCAGATTGCCGGACCAGCCGACCGCCACCGTGGCGGCGCCCAGCGCGTATTCGAGGATCAGATCCCAGCCGATCACCCACGCGATGAACTCGCCGAGCGTGGCGTAGGCGTAGGTGTAGGCGGAGCCGGCCACCGGGACGGTCGCCGCGAATTCCGAATAACACAGGGCCGCGAGGACGCTGGTCAGTCCGGCAAGCAGCATCGAGATGACGATCGCGGGACCTGCGTTCGCCGCCGCGGCCTGGCCGGTGAGGACGAAGATGCCGGTGCCGATGATGGCGCCGACGCCGAGCATGATCAACTGCGCGGGGCCGAGGACGCGTTTCAGCGTCGCTTCACCCGATCCGAGCTGTTCCGACTTGATCCGTTCGATCGATTTGGTCGCGAAAATGGACATTCGCCGACGGTCTGCGATCCTGACCGCGAAGTCATGAAAGTGCGGTCAAAAGCTGCGAAGAAGTTATTAAGGACTTGTGAAACCTCCGTGGTCCCTGGGCGCGACCTCACGTTCGCGACTGGCGCGGCCGCGGTGACGCCGGAGCCTGCAGGAAGGGCTGCTCCTCTGAACGGCGTCGCCAGTTTCCGTCCTGGGCCAGCGGAAACGCAGCGGGAGGTTTGATAACGTTTCTCTGGTGCGGATCAGTTTCGGCCCGTTTGCCTTCGACCGCCAGAGCCGGCTGCTCTGGCGCGAAGGCACCGAGATTGCCCTGCCCCCTCGCGTTCTCGGCGTGCTCGAGCTGCTGATCGATCGCGCCGGTCAGGTCGTCGCCCGTCAGGATCTCCTCGACGGCGTGTGGAAGGACGCCTTTGTCACGGACACGTCGCTGGCCGAAGCGGTCAGTTATCTGCGGCAGGCTCTCGGCGACGATCCGCAATCGCCGCGCTACATCCAGACCGTCCATCGCCGCGGCTACCGCTTTCTGGCTCCTGTCGTACACGACGTCCCGGCCACGGCCGTCGTCACGCTGACACCACCTGGTGGCGTCAGCGTGGCAACGCCCGAGGGGGAAGCGGCAAAGGCGTCGCTCTACTGGCAGCTGGTACCGCTGTGGGCAGCACTTCTGAGCGGGGCGATGTTGTGGATTGCGGTGTGGCGCACGGGCCCCCAAGGTGATGCGGCTGCTCAACCCGTGATCCGTTTTCAGATTCAGACGGCGCCAGGCACGGCTTTCGATCCGTCGGCTCCAGCTGTTGCAATCGCCGCCGACGGTCGCAGCATCGCCTGGGCAGCATGCGTTCAAGCCTCGCGAGCCTGCGCGCTCTATCTACGGGCCCTCGATCGGCTCGACAGCACCCGTCTGGCGGCGACCGACGGCGCGTCCGCTCCGTTCTTCTCTCCGGACGGACGCTGGATTGGATTCTTCGCCGACGGCAAGTTGAAGAAGATTGCGGCGGCGGGCGGCTCGCCGTCGACGCTCGCGGATGCGCCCGCACCGGGCGGCGGCGCGTGGGGCGCGAACGGGCAGATCGCGTTTGCCGGCATGCCGGCGGGGGGCCTTTCGCTCGTGTCAGAGAACGGCGGCGAGGTCACGACGCTGACGACGCCGCGCGTGGATCGCGGCGAAGTTCGCCACATGCATCCCGCGTGGCTGCCGTCCGGCGCGGTCATCTTCGTCGTCAAATCAACCACGCTGCTCGATAGTCGAGGAGATCTCGCCGTGATCCGCCGCGACGCGCGGGATTGGTCGATACTGCGCGGCGGCGTGTCGCGCGCGGCGCTCGCCGGACCCGCGTATCTGCTGCTGGGCAACGGCCTCGATCTCCAAGCGGCGACGTTCGACGAACGTTCGCTGACGCTCACCGGCGGTTCGGACTCCGTGCTGGCCAACGGCGCCGGCGCTGACGCCGTCGCACACTTCGCAACCGGCGGCGGGGCGCTCGTGATGGTGCCGGCAGCCGAACCGGCACGTCTGCTCTGGAGCGACGGACAGGATGCGAGCGCGATGGCGGGATGGTCGTCCATCGCCATTTCTCCGGATGGGCGGCGTGCGGCAGGAGTCGTGGCGGACGCCGCCGGATCGAATATCTGGCTGTCCGAGCTCGCCACGGGCGCAGTCACGCGGCTCACCTATGCCGGCGTGAATGTCTCCCCGGCATGGTCGGCCGACGGTTCGCGCGTGTTCTTTGCCACACGCTCGTCCGGCGCATTCTCGTTGGCGTCGCGCCGCGTCGATGATCCCGCCGTCACGGCTCTTGCGATCACAGGCGCCGCAAACCTCTTCCCGTCCTCCGTCGCGGCCGATGGACGGATTGCCGTAACGACGACCGGCAACGGCGGCCATACGGCGGTCGCAATCGTGCCGGCCGCCCGAGGGGCCCTCCAGCTGCAGCCGTCGGGTCCATTCGACGAGAGCGCCGCGGCCTTTTCGCCGGACGGGAGGTGGCTCGCTCTTCAGTCGTCCGAGTCCGGCCGGGCGGAGATCGTCGTCCGGGATCTGCGCGACGGACGCCGCATTCCGGTTTCGACCGGAGGCGGCACGAACCCGCGCTGGAGCGGGGATGGACGCGCGATCTTTTTCGACCGCGCGGGCGACGTCGTTCGCGTCGCGTTCGATGGGACCGCCGCGATGCCCAGGCCCGAAGTCGTGCACGAGCAGGGCCGCGGACGCGTCATCGCCATCGCTCCCGGCGGCCGCCTGCTCGTCGAACAGCCCTCTCACCTGCCGGATCGCGCCGTCGTCATTCTGCAATGGCTGCAGGAACTGCGGCAGCGGCTGCCGCTTCCGGTGCGCACCCCTCGCTGATGAAACGATGAAACCACTCGAACGTATCGCCCGTGACGCCATGATGTCGCATGGCCTCGAGCCGGATCTGCCGGCGGACGCAGAACGTCAACTCCACCGTCTCGATCCGCCGGCCCCGGACGGGTATCGCGACCTGCGCGAGCTTCCGTGGTCATCGATCGACAACGACGAATCGCGCGATCTCGATCAACTCGAGGTCTGCCTACCGGAACAGAGCGGCCGCACCCGCGTCCTCGTGGCAATCGCCGACGTCGATGCACTGGTTGGCAAGGACTCACCGATCGACGATCACGCGGCGCGCAACACGACGTCGGTTTATACGCCGGCGGTGATCTTTCCGATGCTGCCGCCGAAGTTGTCGAACGACCTGACGTCGCTCAACGAGGGAGTCGATCGACTGGCGATGGTCATCGAGATGACCGTCGACGCAACGTGCACGCTGGCGGCCTCCGACGTCTACCGCGCGCAGGTGCGCAACAAGGCGAAGCTCACTTACAACGGCATTGCCGCGTGGCTGGATGGATCGGGCCCTGCGCCGGCAGCGTTCGCGCGCGTGCCGGAGCTCGCGGAACAGATTCGCCTCCAGGACAGCGTCGCCGGCCAGTTGCGCGAGTGCCGCGAGGCGCAAGGGGCGCTCGACTTCGCGCGGACGGAACTGCGTCCGGTGGTCGATGGCGATGGTGTCCGCGAGCTGCGAACGGAGATACCCAACCGCGCCAAGCGCGTGATCGAGAATTTCATGGTGGCGGCCAACGGCGTCACGGCAAAGTTCCTGCGCGAGCGCGGATTCGCGTCCATCCGTCGCGTAGTCAAATCGCCGGAGCGCTGGGAGCGCATCGTCGATCTCGCGGCCCAGCACGGTGGTTCACTTCCGCCGGGGCCGGACGCGCACGCGCTGCAGGCCTTCCTGAAAGCGCGGCGCCAAGCTGAGCCCGACACGTTTCCGGACCTTTCGCTGGCCATCATCAAGCTGCTTGGCCGCGGCGAATACGTCGCTGAGAGCGCGTCGGAACCGAGCGCGCACTTCGCCCTGGCGACCGGCAGCTATACGCATTCGACCGCGCCCAATCGCCGCTTTCCGGATCTGATCGCGCAGCGCCTGCTCAAGGCCGCTATCGATCGCGC